>CAYUYI010000001.1:0-32399 GCA_964448995.1 uncultured Propionivibrio sp.
AGTAGCGGTGACGTCAATAGTTGCCGGGCCTTGTGCGAAACGACGTCAGCCTTGACGAAGCGCAGATTGGCCATCGACGCGTCGATCAGACTGGCGTTGGCAACGTTGGCTTGGCGCATGACAACATAAAGACGGGGGTTCATCAGCCGAGCGCGCGTAACGGTTGCCAGATTGACGGCGTCACTGTCGGTTCCAACCACGAGCCCCACTGCCCGCTCGATCCCGGCCTGGACCAGATCGGCTCCCGATTTCCCCTGTAATCCCAACGGGCTTGGATCCCCTTGGCGAGCGACGTCAACGCTGACGACAGAGCAACTGGCGCCAGCCTGTTCCAACGCCGCCACAAGATACGAGGAGAAACTTCCCGAACCACAGACAATCCAGTGCCCCTTCGGCAAATTCAGTGGTTCCGGACGCCAGCCGCCAGGTAGCCCCGAAAGCCATTCGATGACCCGCAGTTTTTCGGCCGAGCCCATGTCGAGCCGGATGTTGGCGGCGAATGATTCGAAGGGATTGATCAGTTCAATGTTACGGAACGATTCCAGATTCGCGCGAGCAATCGGCGTATGCACGCGGGCGACGATGCGTAACGAGGGATTCAGCACGGTGCCGCCAATAGCGACCGACTGGTTGGTATCGTCATCCCCCGCCAGCGCTACCAGCGCCACGCAACGACGGTGCGTTACGCCTGCGTCGACCAAGACATCGGGCAGGCGCGCATCCCCAGCAAGGAAAAGCGGACTGTGTTCAAACTCTTCGATTTCGATGCGGGCAGCCCGTTCGTTGCGCTGCTCGACAATCACCATGCGCCGCCCCATCCGATCCAGCATGCGCGCCAGGGAAATACCGCTTTGTCCATAGCCGGCGATCAGGACAAACGGCTCCTGCATCGCCTGGACGCGAACGGCAAACCGCCGCCGGGCAATAGCATTGCGGAAAGTCTGGTCCTGCGACAGATGGAAGATGCTGCCGAGGGCATAAGCCCAAGAAACGACGGAAAGATAGATGCAGACAACAATCCACACCCGTTGGGGATCGGTGAATTCTTCGGAATTTCGCCGAAGCCGATGGTGGTCGCGGTATAGCTGACGATATAGAGGGCGTGGAAGAATCCGAGATGAACGACGTTACCTTCTTTGTCGAGCCCGGGAATGAGCACCAGTCCCCACACCGAGATTGCGTAGGCAATGATCAGAACGATCAGCGGGCGGCGCAGGCGCCGCAGGATGACAAAGATGACTTCGTTCATGCCGGCCCCCGATCAACGGGTCTGGCGAAGCGTTTCGCTGATCAGGAGTATGACCGAAATCAGATTGGCAACAAGTGCGCCACCACTGAGGGAGACGATGGTCGACATCGTCTCGCCGTTCATCACCAACTGCTGGATGTTGACGTGCCACATCCAGACGAAGGAGGCCGCCAGCAACTGCAGCATGGCCACCAAGCTCGTCGCCAGATGCGTCGCACCGATGTGCGTCCGGTCGCCGAACTTCATCACCAGCGCGATGAGATTGACTACCACGGCAGCAAACAGGTGTCCGGCATCGTGCACCTTGACGTTGTCGATGTCGCCGATGAAGAAGCCAAAGTTCAACGTACAGGCCAGAATGACGAAAAACCCGAAAATCACTTTTTCAAGATTCATGTTTCCCCTCCCTTCGTGATCCGTCTTGGCGAAGCCCCCCGGTTTGGCAACGATCCATCAGCTGAGCAAAAGCGATCGGATGCTACTGTCCGGCCCCATCATTCCGGCGCCCCAGATTCAGGCCAAGTTGCTTCAGCTTGCGATAGAGATGCGTCCGCTCAAGGCCGGTACGGTCCGCGACACGAGTCATGTTGCCACGCTCGTTTTTCAGGTGATGCTCGAAATAGAGACGTTCGAAAGCCTCACGGGCCTCGCGCAAGGGCTGGTCGAAAAGCGGCAGGGCGGGCGGCGACGCCGGCTCATCAGCCGTATCGCGTTGCAGCAGATTCTCCACTTCATCCAGGGTGATTTCATCCTCCAACGCCGCCAGTGCCAGATTCTTGATGGCGGCCAACAACTCACCCCATTCACCCGACCATCGGTGCAGACGCAAAGCGTTGAGCGCGCCACTGGAAAGGCGACGTGCAGGAACCTCGTTACGCTCAACCAGATGGGCCAGCACCAGCGCAGCAATTTCGGGCACTTCATCGGCGTGACTGGAAATCTGCGGCAACGCCAGCCAGACTTCGCCGAGACGGGCGATCAGCGACGGCTCCCAGCCCAATTCGGTGAGCGCTGAAAGCGGCCGCGTTGTCGCCGCAACCAGCTGCAAATGGTATTTTTCGAGCCGCTCGAGCGCAAAGACCAGGTTTTTCTGCTGCAACTTGCCCAGCAATGCCAGATCGGAGACGAAGAGGATGCCGCCCGCCGCATTTTCCAGCATTTCCTGGCTCAGCGGGGCGCTTGATACGGACAGGTCAAGCCACGGCGTCTTCGGCGTATGCAGCGTACGAGCGCAGATTTCGGCAATACTTCCAGAGGCGCTTTTCAGCAACAGCACCGGCGTCTTTGCGGCAGCCTGTTCAAGCCGCTTCTTCAGATCCTTGAGCAATGGCGAGCGCGCGAATGCATCCAAGGTCAGCGGTGGTTTTTGCGGTGAGACGTCTCGCTTGAGCGCCTTCTTGACGGTCGCCAGCAATTTCTGCAGGGCAATCGGCTTTTCCAGAAAATCGACGGCGCCAACGCGCGTCGCCTCGACTGCCGAATCAATCGTGCCATGCCCGGACATCATCACCACTGGCATGGTCAACAAACCAGCCGCAGACCATTCCTTAAGCAAGGATATGCCATCAGTATCAGGCATCCAGATATCGAGCAGAACAAGATCAGGGCGTCGTTCGGCACGCTGACGCCGCGCGGCGCCAGCGTTTTCGGCCAACGACACGCTGTGCCCCTCGTCGGCCAGAATCTCCGAGAGCAGCTCGCGAATGCCCATTTCATCATCGACGACCAGTATCTGTGCCATAGTTTAGTTCTCTGCAGTCTCAATCAGGTTTTCGTCCGGCGTTTCCGGGAGCGGCGCCAATGGCAATCGGATGGCGACTTCCGCCCCCGCCGGCTGGCGATTATTGATGCGGATCTGGCCATCGTGTTCATCAACGATTTTCTTGACAATGGCCAACCCCAATCCCGTGCCACGCGCCTTGGTGGTGACGTATGGCTCGAAAACTCTCGCCATTATCTCCGGCGGAAAGCCGGTTCCGCAATCACGGACCGCTAGTTCGGCCATGCCATCGACACAGCGAGTCAGGACGCCAATTTCTTGGTGCACCATGCCTTCCTGTGCGTCCTCGGCGTTGCGCAACAGGTTGTGGATGATCTGGCGAAGCTGTGAGGCGTCGCCGCACACGGGTGGCAGGGTCGTATCGAGCATCAGATCGATCTGCGCCGACGAAGTTTCATAGAGTCCGAGTACCTCGCGTATCAACGCGTTCAGGTCGAGGGCGGAGAGTGCCGGAGGCGGCAGTCGCGCGTAGTCGGAAAACTCGTTGACCATGCGTTTCATGGCCTGAACCTGATTGATGATCGTTTGCGTCGAGCGGTCGAACATCTCGGCATCACCATTTTTGAGCTTGCCTGCCAGCTTGAGCTGCAATCGCTCAGCCGAGAGCTGAATCGGCGTCAGCGGATTCTTGATTTCGTGCGCCAGGCGTCGGGCCACTTCGCCCCAGGCCGCGCTGCGTTGAGCGGCGACCAGACGAGTGACATCGTCGAACACCACGACATAGCCCCCACCACTATCTTCTGGCAATTGCGTACCGCGCAAATGCAGTATTTGCGGCAGACCGCCACTACGATCGAGCTCGATCTGCGCTTGCCACTCCTTGCGTCCGTGCTCAGCGAACGCATCGCGGATCGCTTGTCCCAGGGCCAACTGGCGCGGCCAGGCGTCGACTAGTTGGGCAAACAGGTCTTCCAGATCGTCTTCCAGAATGGTCTGTGCGCCTTGATTGACGGTACGCAACAGAAATTGAGAATCAAAGACGAGCACACCGGCCGACAGATTGGCGAGAATCGACTCGAGGTAAGCCCGCGCCGATTCGACCTCGGCCCGGTGCCGCTCGGTGTCGCGCCGAGCCTCGTTAAGCTGGCGGGTCATCTGGTTGAACGACTGGGTCAGCACCCCCAGTTCGTCACGGCTATAGATCGCCTGTCGTGGCGTGAAGTCGCCGGACGCCACAGCCTGGGTGCCCTCGGCCAAAATTGACAGCGGCGCCGACAAGCGACGTGCCAGCAGGAACGCGGTAGCGATCGCCGTGAACAACGCCAACAGCACGGTCAACGTCAGCGTCATGGCGTAGATACGCGTCAACCCCTCGCGTCCCAGCGAGAGCTCCTGATAGTCTCGATAGACTTCCTGAACGCGTTCGGCATTGCTGGCCAGGCCCACAGGAACGCTTTGCGTCACCTGCAGGATGCGCGTTTCAGATCCGAGACCCGCGGAAATAACCGGAACATAGGAGCGCAGCACCAGGCCGCTGCCGTTCGATGCGTCGATTTCGCTGTGCGAGCGACCACCGCGCACACGACTGACGAGTTCGGCAGACGGCTGGATCGGCAACGGTGCCGAAAGCTCACTGGTTGCGGTCGCCAGCAACTGACCGTTCGCTGCATACAGCGCTGCCGACTGGACAGCGGCTTGTTCACGCAGTCGACTCAGCGCAAGACGTGGCGATGCCTCGACCGAGTCGCTTAAGTCAAGCGCCATATTGCGAGCTTTCTCGGTAAGATCGCTGCGCAGCGAGTCAAGTGCTTCGCGCCCGAGGTTGAGACCAGACTCCAACGCCTTCTCGACGCGCACGTCGAACCAGGTCTCAATGCTCTTGGTGACGAACTGTACCGACACCCCGTAGATGAGCACGCCGGGCAAGACCGCCATCAGGCCAAACATCAACATCAGGCGTAACTTCAGCCGAGAACCGAACACCTTCGCGTGGTGCTCTTGCCATAAATCTCGCACCTGCCAGACAATCAGCACGAACAGTGACAGCGCGACAATCGCGTTGAGGCCGAGGAGCCACGGATAATGATGGGCGAAGAGGGCCGTGTTGGCACTGGCCGAAGCGAGCAAGAACAGCAGAATGCCGCCAAACGATGCCGCAACGATGATCAGCTTTTTCATCGGGGATCTCCCGCAGTCGCAGGAACGGCTGCATCAACCGGCGAAAACAGCCAACGTTGCCAATCAGAGCTCAGACTCCAGTCGCGACTGGATAGCGCGCTGACCTGAAATGTCTTCGGCAATTGAGACAGATCCAGCCGCATGCGCAACCCGGCCTGGTACGTTTGGCCGGCATGTACCTCGCCCTTTTCGATCACTATCCATTGCCGCAAGCGCGCCATCACGCGCAAAGCTTCGTCAAGGGTGGTGTACCCCTGATGCAGCGAACCCGTGGACAGGCGGTACTGGCGCGTCAGCGCATGATAGGACAATTGAATCGTTCGGCTGCGCCGGACGACCAGCTCGTCAAACCAATACCAGCGGGATCGGGTCAACTCGAAATCCACGACGAAATAGAAAACCACTCCTTTGCTGATCACTTCCTCGAGACGCGTATTGAAATTGACATTGAAGTCGGCAGACAGCACGTAGCCATCGTCGCTCGTCTCAAGCTGGGGATTACGCAGGCTTATGTCAGCGGCGACAGCACCGCCGATGCCAAGCAGCAGGACGATGGCTAGCAGGACCCAGCTAGCCAGCCTTGACCAGCAGCGCATAATAGAAACCATCGTTGTCGACGCCGGGCAGCCACTGTTCTTCGGAAACCCGTCGCGCGTCCGGCTGGCGTACGAGGAATGCATCAATCTGCGCATCGTTCTCCTCGACAAACACTGAACAGGTCGCATACAGCAGATGCCCGCCCCGGTTGAGCAACGGCCAGAGCGCATCGAGAATGCCCGCCTGGGTAGACGCGAATTTGCGCACATCGCTTTCCCGCCGCAACCATTTGATGTCTGGGTGACGCCTTACCACGCCAGAAGCGGAGCAGGGCACATCGGCCAAGATCGCGTCGAACGGTCGCCCGTCCCACCAACCCGATGGTTTGGCTGCATCGCCAATCTTTATGGTCGCCGAAAGGTTCAAACGACGCAGATTGTCCTCGATCCGCTGCGCGCGAACGACGTCGATGTCCAACGCGAGCAAATCAATCTCGGCGCCCTCCAAAAGCTGAGCCGTTTTGCCCCCCGGCGCTGCGCAGGCGTCGAGTACGCGCATGCCGCTTGCCGGCGCCAGCAGCTCGGCCGCGCGCTGGGCGCCGATGTCTTGCACCGACACCAGTCCGTCACGAAAACCGGGCAAGGTGTCGACCGGTACCGCCCGCTCGAGCCGGATGCCGATCTCCCCCACGGCAACCCCAGTCAACCCGGCCTCCGTCAGCAAATCCAGATAACCGGCAACAGAATTTCGGCGCCGATTAACTCGCAAGCTCATCGGCGGGGGGGCATTATCGGCGGAAACAATCGCCTCCCATCGCTGTGGCCAGCGACGGCGCAAACGATCGAGCCACCAGCGCGGATGTTGATACCGCGCCACATCATCCTGAACAATCGCTGCCAGCAGCGCTTCGCGCTGCCGCAGAAAACTTCGCAGCACGCCATTGACCAGTCCCTTGAAAACACCACCCGCCAATTCGCCTGCCGCCTGAACGGCCTGATCAACAATGGTATGTGGCGCCTCGGGGCGCGTTTCGAGTCGATAGAGCGCGGCCAACAGGAGCGCCTGCGTTTCTGCATGCGTCAGCGGCTTGTGCATCAAACGGCCCAGAACAAACGTACCGCGGCCAAACTGACGCAATACACCATAAACCACATCCTGCGCCGCAGCACGCGCCCCCGGCGGCTCCCGATCCAGCGCTCCTGCCACCTCAGCCAGGCTTTTACCTCCCAGAACTGCTGCCAGCAGACGAGCGGCCAACAGCAAGCTGTGACCAAGCGAATCAGGTGCCAGCGATTCGGCAATCACAGCGTGATTAATGCTTTTAGCATCAGGTCGTGTGGATTTTATCACACGCGTTTTTTTCGCGGTAGTGGGCACGGTGAGGGGTGACTCGACGCAGGGCAATCTTGGGATTAGAAGTTTAGCATGGTGCCGGTGGCACACTGGCGGTTAAACCGTCATAATTCCCCGATGAACGCCACCTCCATCAAGCGCTATGCTTGGCTGTCCATCGCTACGGCCATCGCTACCATCCTGCTCAAGGCGGCAGCCTGGCGGATGACGGGCTCGATTGGTCTCCTTTCTGACGCGCTCGAATCGATTGTCAATCTGGCCGGTGCGATGATGGCCCTGGCGATGATCTCCCTCGCCGAACAACCCGCCGATGAGCGCCATGCTTATGGTCATGGCAAGGCCGAGTATTTTTCTGCAGGGTTCGAGGGGCTGTTGATTCTGATTGCTGCGCTGGCAATCGGTTTTACTGCGGTTGAGCGCCTGTTCGATCCGCATCCACTGGAGCGCGTCGGTATCGGCCTCGCTGTTTCGGTCGTCGCTTCGTTGCTCAATCTGTTGACGGCACGGGTACTGTTATCGGCAGGGAAGAAGTATCGTTCGCTCACGCTTGAGGCCGACGCTCATCATTTGCTGACCGACGTATGGACATCAGTTGGCGTCATCGGCGCAGTGGCCGCCGTCACAATCACCGACTGGCTGTGGCTTGACCCGCTGATTGCGTTGCTCGTGGCGGTCAATATCGTGTGGACCGGGACCCGATTGCTCTTGCGCGCGGGGCGTGGCTTGATGGATAACGTGCTACCCGACGAAGAACACACCAAAGTCGTCGCCGTGCTGGAAAATTACCGGCGGGAAGGCATCGACTTCCATGCGCTGCGCACGCGGGAGTCGGGCACACGCCGTTTCGTCGAAGTGCACGTCTTGGTTCCTGGGCGTTGGACGGTGCAACGCGGTCACGAGTACGTCGAGCAATTGGAAGCAGATATTCGGGCTGTACTGCCGCAATCGACGGTACTCACCCATCTGGAACCTATTGAGGATCCTGCATCACTGGAGGACATTTCGCTTGACCGCTAGATCACATCTGTTCGCCGCACTGTTCGCTACACTCGGCTGCGCCGCACTACCGGCGATGGCCTGGAATGCCACCGGACATCGACTGGTGGCCGGGCTGGCGTGGGAAGTCATGACGCCATCTGCGCGCGCCGAGGCGGGGCGGCTGCTGCGCGCCCACCCCGACACCGATCGCTGGCAGAAACGGGCGCCTGAAGACAACTTCGACCGACACCTTTTTCTGGCTGCCTCAACCTGGCCAGATGAGATCCGCAAGGACAAGCGTTTCTACACGGCCGATGAGGAAGAGCCGACGCCTTTGCTTCCTGGATTTCCGCACATGCGCCGCCATTCCGAATGGCACTATGAGGCCCGCCCGCTCGAAGCCGTTCGCTGGAGCGCGCCGAACCTGCCAAAGCGCATCGGACAGGTCGGCGAGGGGCTTGCACAGACAGCGCAAGTTTTGGGTAACCGCAAAGCGAATGACGTCGATCGGCACTACGCCTTGCCCTGGCTGATCCACCTCGCCGGGGATTCGCACCAGCCGCTTCATCTCAGCCTGCGCCTTGATGCGTCAGGTCGCTGGGACAAGCTGGGCTCCAATGTCTTGGTCAATGTACCAACAGCACAAAAATCAAAGACAACACTGCATGCCTTCTGGGATGATCTGGGCGGCCCGTCGGGATTGCGCGGAGGATCATTCGACACCGAGATACAACAACTGATGGCCCGGTATCCGGTAAAAAAAATGAATACGAATGTGTCGTTCGAGCAATGGCTTGACCAAAGCTGGCGGCTTGCCCGCCAGTTTGGCTATCCAGAAAATCCGGATGACAGTCCGACGCTCTCCGAGGCCTTCCGCACGCAAAGCCAGGAAGTTGCCAGGAAACGCATCGCCGAAGCCGGCTACCGTCTCGGCGTACTGCTCAATCAGCTGTTCGGGCGGTAATCAGTAGCGCCCGGTTCCGGCCATTTCGCGCAGGCGATCGACCCGCTCCTCGGTCGATGGGTGCGTGCTGAACAAACCGGCGATGCCCCCGCCCGACAATGGATTCATGATCATCATCTGCGCCGTGGCCGGATGCGCTTCGGCGGTCGGCATTGGTATACCGCGCGCATAGGCATCGATCTTGGTCAGCGCATCCGCCAGAGCATCCGGATCACCGCTGATTGCAGCACCGCCCCGGTCAGCTTCGAATTCACGGGCGCGCGAGATGGCCATTTGAATTAGCGTTGCCGCCAACGGCGCCAGCAGCGCTACCAGCAGGCTGGCGATCGGGTTGGCCGGACGGCCGTCTTCGTCGCGACCACCAAAGAACATGGCGAAATTGGCCAACGAGGAAATCGCGCCGGCCATCGTCGCCGAGATGGTCGAAATCAGAATGTCACGATGTTGAACATGGGCCAGTTCATGTGCCATGACGCCACGCAGTTCGCGCGCAGAAAGAAGATGCAGGATGCCAGTTGTGGCGGCAACGGCAGCATGCTCGGGGTTACGCCCCGTTGCAAAGGCATTTGGTTGTGCCTCATCGATCAAATACACACGCGGCATGGGCAGGCCAGCGCGTTGTGACAGATCTCGTACCATGGCATAAAACTGCGGCGCCGAGGCTTCGTCCACCTCTTGCGCGTTATACATGCGCAAGACCATCTTGTCGGAAAACCAGTAGGCGAAAACGTTCATCACGCCCCCGAAAAGCAACGCCATGATCATTCCCGAAGCACCACCGAGATACGATCCGATCAGGCCAAACAGCGCCATGATTGCGGCCATCAACAGGGAGGTTTTGAGCCAGTTGCCAAACATTGCGGTGATCTCCTTGGGTTCAGGCGGCTATTACTGCCGCACGCTCCCTAGATGGGGGTCGAGAGAAGAGGTTCAAGAGGGGAGAGAAAACACCGACCCGACAGCGATCGGCGTGCCAGCCAGGAATTGCCCGGCCACCAGGCGTTTCCCCCCGGCTTTCTGCAACTCGCAGAGGCGCAAGGCGCCTTCTCCGCAAGCGACGACGATGCCATCCTTGTTCGCCGAGAGCACTGTTCCAGGCACGCCACCATTGGCGTCGGGAACAGCCTTCCAGATTTTCATCGACGTGCCATCAAGATAGGCCAGTGTGCCAGGAAACGGATTGAATGCACGCACCTGCCGACTGAGTTGTAGCGCGGGGAGGCGCCAATCGAGCATTGATTCGGCTTTGTCAATTTTGGCTGCGTAAGTTACGCCATCGCTCGGCTGTGGGCAGGGCGTGAGCGGCAGATTGCGGAGCGCGTCTACGATCAATCGCGCACCCAACTCCGCCAGTCTGTCGTGCAGACTGGCGGCCGTGTCGCCTTCGGTAATCGGCAGCGCTTCCCGAAGCAACACGGGTCCGGTATCGAGCCCAGCCTCCATCTGCATGATGCACACACCAGTTTCGGTATCGCCCGCCTGAATCGCCCGCTGGATCGGCGCTGCGCCCCGCCAGCGCGGCAACAGAGAGGCATGGATGTTGATGCAACCGTGGCGCGGCAGATCGAGCACCGTCTGGGGCAAAATCAACCCGTATGCAGCGACCACCATGGCATCCGCTCCAACGGCTGCCAACCGCGCCTGCGCGGCCGGATCACGGAGCGTCGGCGGCTGGAACACTTCGATGCCGTGTTCGCAAGCCACTTGTTTGACCGCCGATGGCTGTAGCACCATGCCACGTCCAGCGGGGCGGTCCGGCTGAGTAAGCACTAGCACCACTTGGTTTTCCGTAGACAGGATGGCGCGCAGGGACTGTGCCGCGAATTCCGGCGTTCCGGCAAATATTAGCTTCATGCGGTAATCCGGGCCTGCTTGACCAGTTTGTTCTTGATGCGCATCTGCTTGAGCGGCGAAAGGTGTTCGACAAAGACCTTGCCCTGAAGATGATCCATTTCATGCTGCAAGCACACCGCGAGCAGTCCTTCGGCTTCGATCGTCTGCACATTGCCGTCCAGATCAAGATAACGCACAACGACCCGTTCGGCGCGCTCAACCTTGTCGTAGATGCCGGGGACTGACAAACAACCTTCTTCCCCGACCTGTTCGCCTTCGCTGGCAATCAGTTCCGGATTGATCACGACCAGCAATTGATCGCGTGTTTCGGAAATATCGATGACGATCACGCGCCGATGGACGTCGACCTGAGTCGCCGCCAAACCGATTCCCGGCGCCTCGTACATCGTCTCCGCCATGTCATGCGCCAAACGCCGGACTTCGTCATCCACGTTATCCACAGGCAAAGCCACCTTTTTGAGACGCGGGTCAGGGAAACGAAGAATCGGTAGAAGGGCCATAAAAAAACTTGATTGAATAAGTAATTACGTGCAGAATCTAATGGAATATCTTGAGAAACGGCGCTAACCCAAACGGTACCGGCGCTTTCAATCCTTCGTAGATCTCCGACAACGCCGAGATCGAAGACGGTACCAGGTACGGATCTTGTCGCTTGCTTCGCATGAGGATACCACGATGAAACGCATTATATCCGCGCTCCTTCTGGCCGCGTCGGTTGCTCTCTGTTCCGCACAGGAGCAACCGCTTCGACTCTCCGATTCAGCACCAGACCGTCACGTTGTCGTGCCGGGGGACACGCTGTGGAGCATTTCGACACGATTTCTAAAAGAACCTTGGCGCTGGCCAGAAATCTGGCGGATGAACAAAGAGCAGATCCGCAATCCCAACCGAATCTATCCTGGCGATGTCATTGTTCTGGATCGCGACGCCAACGGGAATCCGTTCCTGCGCATGCAATCAGTTAAATTACAACCACAGATTTACGCGACACAAAACGACCAGGCAATCCCACCCATTCCGACCAATGTCATCGAACCGTTCATCGCCGCGCCTCTCGTGGTTGAGATCAACGGCCTCGATAGCGCTTCAAAAATAGTCGCGACACAACAAGATCGGGTCTTTCTCGGTAACGGCGATCTGGCCTATGTCGATAACGCCGATCCCGACAAAGTACTCTGGGAGGTCTATCGAAACGGGCGACCATTGGTCGACCCGGAAGATCCCAAATTGATCCTGGGTTATGAAGCTTTCCATCTAGGTACCGCGAAGCAGATGCGGCCCGGCGCCCCTGCGACTTTTGAAATTCGGACAGTCAAGCACGAGATCGAGCGTGGTGACCGCCTCGTACCCGCTAATCGTCCGCAATTGGTCGACTATGTTCCCCATCGGCCAGACTCACTGATCGATGGCCGCGTGATCTCAATTTATGGCGGTGTCGGCTCGGCCGGCCAGGGCTCGATCGTTTCTTTTAATCGCGGCACCAAAGATGGCCTGGAAATTGGGCATGTCTTGGCTCTGGAGCGCAATCGTACGGTCGTCGGGCGTGACGAGAAAGACGAGAAGGTCAGTATTCAAATTCCGTCTGAACGTATTGGTCTGGTTTTGGTTTTCCGTACCTTCGATCGGATCGCCTACGCCCTGGTGCTGAAGTCAGAGGGCACCGTAAACGTCAACGATTTCGTCCGTACGCCATAGATAATGCAGGGGCACGCCACGCTTGCAAATTGGCTGCGCCTGACATTGACGCCGGGAATCGGCGGCGAAACGCAACGCAAGCTGCTGGGCGCCTTTGGTTTACCTGATCTCATTTTCTCCGCTGGGCGTGGCGCACTTCGAGGTGTCGTCGGTGACCGGTTAGCCGATCTCCTGCTTGACACTGATAACCGCGCCGCAGTTGATGGCGCCCTCGCGTGGGCCGAGGATCAAGGGCATGAAATTGTCACCCTTGGGGATACAGCGTATCCAACTGCGTTGCTTGAAATCCCGGATCCACCAACCTTAATCTATGTGCGTGGCCGTATTGAACTGCTGCAAAGACCGGCACTCGCCATTGTCGGCAGCCGTAACCCGACGCCACAGGGCATTCGGAATGCGGAGAGTTTTGCCGCGGCGCTGGCAGAGGCCGGACTCATCGTTACCAGTGGCCTGGCGCTCGGCATCGACGCCGCAGCCCATCGTGCCGCACTTGACGTAAGCGGTGGCACAGTCGCTTTTATCGGCACAGGTATTGACCGCATCTATCCGGCCCGCAATCGAGATCTTGCGCTCCGAATCAGCGAAGTCGGATGTGTGGTGTCGGAATTTCCCTTGGGAACACCCGCCGCTGCACACAATTTCCCCCGCCGTAATCGGCTGATTTCGGGCTTTTCCCGCGGCGTTCTTGTCGTCGAGGCGGCAGTCGAGAGCGGCTCGCTGATTACGGCGCGGCTCGCGGGAGAACAGGGCCGCGAGGTTTTCGCCATACCCGGCTCGATTCATGCTGCGCAATCTCGTGGCTGCCACAAATTGATCAGGCAGGGTGCCAAACTCGTTGAAACCGTTCAGGATATTCTCGATGAGCTCTCCTGGGTTTCGACGGGTAAAACTCCGGTTTCTGTATCCGCAGCCACGCCTGACGATTCGATTCTTGCGTTGATTGGCTTCGATCCATGCAGTCTGGACGATCTCTCCGAGCGGGCCGGATTGTCGATCGAGGCGCTTTCACCGCGGCTTCTTCAACTGGAGCTGGAAGGCAGATTGGCCAGTCTGCCCGGGGGGCGGATTCAGCGGCTTTCCAAGGCATGATCGGACGATAGGCGCGCCGTGCGCTTGCCAAGCGCGACAATCCGCTCTTATTATGCACGGCAGAGTGGCACACCACAAAATGCCTTAATCATATTTCTCTTCGCGGACGCCCCGATTTCATGAGCAAAAAGCTGATCATTGCCGAAAAACCATCCGTTGCAAATGACATTGCACGGGCATTGGGTGGGTTCACCAAGCACGACGATTATTTCGAGAGTGAGGAAGCGGTGCTCTGCTCGGCGATTGGACACTTGGTCGAACTGGTCTGCCCGGAGCAGTATGAGGTCAAGCGCGGGAAGTGGTCATTCGCCCATCTGCCAGTCATCCCACCGCATTTCGATCTCAAGCCAATTGAAAAAACGGAATCGCGACTCAAACTTCTGGCTCGACTGATTAAGCGGAAGGATGTTACGAGCTTGGTCAATGCCTGTGACGCCGGACGTGAAGGCGAGTTGATCTTCAATTACATCGTTCAGCACAGCAAATCTGGCAAACCGGTTGAGCGCCTTTGGTTGCAGTCAATGACCCAACAGGCCATTCGTGACGGATTTTTGCACTTGCGCCCCGGCGCCGAGATGTCTGGGCTGGGCGACGCTGCGGTATGTCGTTCCGAAGCAGACTGGTTGGTCGGAATCAACGGGACGCGGGCGATGACCGCGTTCAATTCCAAGACCGGAGGGTTTCACCTGACCACGGTCGGACGTGTGCAAACACCAACGCTGGCGCTGATGGTTGATCGTGAGGATCGGATTCGTAAATTTACGGCGCGCCCCTATTGGGAGGTGGAAGCGACGTTTGGCTGTGCCGCCGGGGAATACCACGGGAAATGGTTCGATGAGCAATTCAAGGGCAAGGCTGAAGACGAACACGCGCGAGCGGATCGCGTGTGGGATGAGGCGCGCGCGATCACACTGCAGAAGAAGTGCCAGGGTAAGACTGGAATTGTCACTGAAGAGGCCAAACCCTCCACTCAGCTTTCCCCTTTGCTTTACGATCTCACCAGTCTGCAACGAGACGCCAACAGCCGTTTCGGATTTTCGGCCAAATCGACACTCGGCCTGGCGCAGGCCTTATATGAAAAGCACAAGGTACTGACTTATCCGCGTACGGATGCCCGCGCGCTCCCCGAAGACTATCTGGGTACGGTCAAGAGTACGCTCACCATGTTGACCGGCGAAGGCTCCGGAAAGGGGCATGACGAGGCACTGATCGCCCGCTATTCTCCGTTTGCGCATCAGATTCTGGCACGTCATTGGGTTTTGCCGAACAAGCGCATTTTTAATAACGCGAAGATTTCCGATCACTTCGCCATCATTCCGACCTTACAGGCGCCGAAGCATCTGTCTGAACCAGAGCAGAAACTTTACGATCTTGTCGTCAAGCGCTTCCTTGCAGTTTTTTACCCCGCGGCTGAGTATCTCTTAACCACCCGCATCACTCGCGTCGAGGATGAACCGTTCAAGACTGAGGGCAAGGTTCTGGTCAATCCGGGCTGGCTCGCCGTATATGGGCGAGAGAGCCAGGAAGGAGAGGAGGGTAACCTTGTGCCGGTCACCCCACGCGAGTCCGTCGGCGTTGAGGAGGTTCGGCTTAATGCCAATCAAACCCGTCCGCCTGCCCGCTATTCTGAGGCCACCTTGCTTTCGGCAATGGAGGGCGCCGGAAAAATGGTCGACGATGAGGAATTGAAGGCCGCCATGGCAGGGCGAGGACTCGGCACACCTGCCACACGAGCGCAGATCATTGAAAACCTGCTCGTTGAACAGTATATCCATCGCGAGGGTAGGGAACTTCAACCCACTGCAAAGGCTTTCTCTTTAATGACTTTGCTGAATGGTTTAGGCATCCCAGAGCTCACTGCACCTGAGCTCACTGGTGAGTGGGAATACAAGCTCGCACGCATGGAACGCGGCGAGATGTCTCGCAGCGCATTCATGAAAGAAATTGCGGCAATGACTGAACTGATCGTTGAGCGCGCGAAGACTTTCGATAGCGATACGATTCCAGGAGATTTTGGTGAATTGCACACGCCTTGTCCAAAGTGCGGCGGCTTGATCAAGGAAACGTATAAGAAGTTTCAATGTCAATCTTGCGATTTTTCGTTGTGGAAGATTGTTGCGGGGCGACAATTCGAACCCCAAGAAATCGAGTCGCTGCTGTCGCAGCGAGTCATCGGACCCCTAACCGGTTTTCGCAACAAGATGGGGCGTCCATTCAACGCCATCATCCGCTTAAACGCCGATAATTCGCCCGAATTCGATTTTGGTCAAGGAAGCGGGGGAGACGGTAACGTCACTGAAGAAGTCGATTTTTCTGGTCAAGAGAGCTTGGGCACGTGTCCAAAATGTGATTCACGTGTATTTGAGCACGGTTTGTCCTACGTCTGCGAGAAGTCGGTTGGTCCGAACAAAAGCTGTGATTTTCGTTCAGGAAAAGTCATCTTGCAGCAACCGGTTGAAGCGGAGCAAATGCGCAAACTGTTGACGACGGGGCGAACCGATCTTCTCAAGGATTTCGTTTCTGCGCGCACTCGTCGAAAATTTTCGGCATTTTTGGTTCGTGGTAGTGATGGCAAGGTTGGGTTTGAGTTCGAAAAACGCGCGCCGAAAGCAAAGGATTCTGCGAAGTCATCCGCGAGCGCGCCGGTTAAGGGGCGAAAAAAAGCCACGGGTCAGTAGGGGTTCATGCCGGTCATTGCGTTGTTTGGGAGTTCGTGTTTCACGTGAAACAGTGAAACTGACCTTTTGTGCGAGAGGAATGTGCCTGTATATATAGGCATTGTTCTTTCCGCATCCCTATGGGTCATCATCGGGAACGAAACGTCAATTAGCTTCTTAGAGGCACGGAACTTTCCCGCCAATACGTTCCTCTTGTACTGACAATTTTTCCAACGGTAGCCACTTCTCAGCCCACTGCGGGTGGAACCCAACCAAGACTGACTAGTTCAGCATCGTCCAGCCATTGCCAGTGGCCTGGCGCCAGCGTCGCAGGAATAACCAGCTTTCCAATTGAAATGCGGTCGAGTTGTTCCACTCGGTTACCGCCTGCGGCAATCATGCGTTTGACGAGGTGATATTTTCCTTCCGTGATCGTCATACGCAGTCGATAGTCATCAATAGCATTGCACGCCGTAGCGAGAATCGGTTCCGGATCGTCATGAAGTATCACGCCGGACAGCAGGCGTTCGACCAATGAGGAACTTACGGGATAACGGGTTCTGACCTCATAACACTTTTCAATGTGTTTACGAGGAGCGGTGAATGTGTGAATGAACTGCCCATCATCGGAAAACAGTAGCAAGCCCGTGGTATCCGCGTCCAAGCGACCCACCGCCTGCACACCCCGCGCAATCAACGGTGCTGGAAGAAGCGAATAGACGCTGGGATAGTGTGATGGTCGATGTGAACACTCGTATAGCGTCGGCTTGTGAAGCATCAGATATACACGATGCCGATACTGCCACTGGATATCGTCAACCGAAAAAATCAGCGACTCACACAACACGTCGGATTCGATATCGGTACAGATCTTGTCATTTACCCGCACTCGTCCTTCGCGGATTAGCGAACGGCAGTTGGATCGGGTACCAAAACCCTGTGTTTGCAGCAAACGATCGAGTTGCATCCTAGTCGCCCTAAAAGAAAAGCCCCGATATGCCGGGGCTTTCAATCCACCAAACCGGTAGATTAGACGTCGATATTGCGAGCTGAAAGCGCGTTGGACTCGATAAAATTCCGTCGCGGCTCTACCAATTCTCCCATCAACGTCGTAAAAATCTCATCTGCACTAATGGCATCTTCGATCTGTACCTTAAGGAGGCGGCGAACATTTGGGTCCATTGTCGTCTCCCAAAGCTGTCCTGGATTCATTTCACCAAGACCTTTATATCGCTGCTTGCTGATACCACGTTCTACCTCGTTCAACAGCCAACGCATCGTTTCCGCGAAGCTGCTTACCACCTGTTTCTTGTCACCCCGAACGGCGTAACCTCCGGGTCCATACAGTCCCGACAGCATCTGTGCGGCTTTGCGGAGCTGAACATAATCGCCACTAACCAGCAGATCTTCATCGACGACACCGACCTTCAGATTCCCATGATGAATATTTTCGACCCGAAGCTGCCAGCGCTCCTGAATCTCATCGTACCGCGCGAATACTTGCACGGTGGACTTTGCATCAAGCGCTGCCATCACCGCACGGGCACTTTCCTCCGCGGATGCCTGATCATCCAGCACAAGCTCAAGATTGCCGTCGATCAATGCGTGCAAAACTTCAGGATTGATCAGATGCGAGAGCCGATTCACCACGGCTTCCGCCAATAAGTACTCGCGTGCCAATTCCTCCAGAGCCGCACCACGAATCTCCGTGGCTCCAGCACGCGGGACCACCACGGCATCATCAAGCGCCATCGTCAGCAAGAATTGATTCAACGCCTGATCATCTTTGATATACCGCTCCGTTTTACCGTGTTTGACCTTATACAGAGGCGGTTGGGCAATGTAGATGTGACCTCGTTCAACGAGTTCCGGCATCTGACGGTAAAAGAAGGTCAGCAACAGTGTGCGGATATGAGCACCATCAACATCAGCATCGGTCATGAGAATAATACGGTGATAGCGCAACTTTTCTGGCTTGTATTCCTCCTTGCCGATACCGGTACCGAGTGCTGTAATCAACGTTGCAATCTCTTGCGAAGCAATCAGCTTGTCGAAACGAGCCTTTTCAACGTTGAGGATCTTCCCCTTGAGCGGCAAAATGGCCTGAAATTTACGATCTCGCCCTTGTTTCGCAGAGCCACCGGCGGAATCGCCCTCGACCAGATAGAGCTCACACATCGACGGGTCTTTTTCTTGGCAATCCGCAAGTTTTCCTGGAAGGCCGATCCCGTCAAGTAAGCCCTTCCGGCGGGTCATCTCCCGGGCCCGTCGGGCTGCGTCGCGTGCGCGGGCTGCCTCGACGATTTTTCCGGTAATCACCTTAGCGTCCGCAGGGTGTTCATTAAGAAATTCGGTAAGCTTGGCAGCGACGACTTCCTCAACCGCAGGGCGTGCCTCAGAGGAAACCAACTTCATTTTTGTTTGCGAAGCGAACTTCGGATCTGGCATTTTGACCGAAAGAACACATGCCAAACCTTCGCGCATGTCGTCTCCGGTAATGTCGACCTTAGCCTTCTTAGCGATCTCATTTTCATCAATATATTTATTGATGACTCGTGTCATCGCCGCACGCAAACCCGTTAGATGTGTCCCACCATCCGCCTGCGGGATATTATTTGTGAAGCACAGCACTTGCTCGACATAGGTATCGTTCCACTGCATCGCAACTTCAACAGTAATGGAGCCACCTTCCGGTAACGATGACTCACCCGCTGAATGAAATACGCTCGGATGCAGAACGGTTTTTGTGCGATTGATGTACTCAACAAAGCCCAACACTCCACCGGAGAAGGCAAAGTTATCTTCCTTGCCGGTACGTTGATCCACAAGTCGAATCTTGACCCCATTATTAAGGAACGACAATTCTCGCAATCGCTTGGCGATTATCTCGTGGTGGTACTCAATAACACCGAAAATCTCTTCGTCGGCCATGTAATGCACTTTGGTACCACGTTTCTCCGTATCACCAACAATCCGTAACGGAGAGACTTCGACACCATTCTGCATTTCGATGAGACGATCAACGACGGCGCCACGTTGAAAATCGAGTTGATATTTCTTGCCATCCCTTCCGATGGTCAGTCGCAACCACTTGGACAACGCGTTGACGCAGGAAACTCCAACGCCATGCAACCCCCCCGAAACTTTATAAGAGTTTTGATTGAATTTCCCGCCAGCATGCAGAACGCACATAACGATCTCAGCAGCCGAACGCTTTGGCTCATGTTTATCATCGAACTTGACACCGGTTGGGATGCCACGCCCGTTGTCGATGATAGAAATGGAATTGTCTGCATGAATGGTAACCAAGATATCGTCACAGTACCCGGCTAGAGCTTCATCAATAGCGTTATCCACCACTTCAAATACCATGTGGTGCAATCCGGTACCATCCGACGTGTCACCAATGTACATCCCTGGACGCTTACGGACTGCCTCCAGCCCTTCCAACTGCTGAATGCTTGATTCGTCGTACGCCGCGGAGTCATTAATTTCAGTCATTCTGCTTCCAATTCCTGTTTCACGTGAAACACAACTTTAATTGTCCCTACCGATCAGATCCGCATGGGCATCACAACATACTTGAATCGGTCGTTGCCTGGGATCGTAATCAATGCGCTCGAATTAGCATCATTGAACCCCCACTCGATTGATTCCGACGAATTATTGTTGAGCACATCAAGCAAATAACCGACGTTAAAGCCCACATCAATCGGATCCCCTTCGAAGCTGACCTCGATTTCTTCCTGCGCTTCTTCCTGCTCCGCATTAGCAGCCATAATCTTAAGAATGCCGCCGGAAAGCACCAAACGAACGCCGCGGAACTTTTCATTCGTCAGAATAGCGGCACGCACCATCGATTGAAGAAGCATTGCACGATTCAACGACACGACATTTTTCAACGTGGACGGAATCACCCGTTCATAATCTGGGAACTTGCCGTCGATCAACTTTGAAACCAAATTCACTTGCCCGAACTGGAATCGAATTTGATTACTGGATAATTCAATGTTCAATGGATCTTCCGAATCGTCCAACAACCGATTCAACTCAAGCACTGTCTTCCGCGGCAGAATAAACTCCTGCTTCGGTAACTGATTCTCAGCGGCAATGCCGAGATCCATACTCGCGAATGCGAGTCGATGACCGTCGGTCGCTACGGCACGCAAATCGCTTCCATCGACCATCAGCAATAATCCGTTCAAATAATAACGAACGTCCTGAGCCGCCATGGCGAACTGCGTTTGTGCGAGCAAATGCCTGAACTGCTTCTGTGTCACCGTGATTTTGCGTTGATTACCATCTGCCAACGCCATTCTTGGAAAGTCATCGGCGGGTAGTGTTTGCAGGCTGAACCGGCTCTTTCCAGCACGTACCTGAAGACGCTTTTCATCCAGGTTCAGGCTGACTTCCGTGCCTTCCGGCAACGAACGCAGGATATCCTGAAGTTTACGAGCTGCGACGGTTACCGAACCATCGCCATCACCGATTGCTCCGCCGGTGGTTGTCGTAATCTGAATCTCGATGTCCGTCGCCAAAAGCGTTAATTGATCGCCGCGCTTTTCCAACAACACGTTGGAAAGAATTGGCAACGTATGTCGCTTCTCAACAATTCCGGACACCGATTGCAGTGGCGACAACAGCATGTCACGTTGAGTTTTAATAAGAAGCATATATATATAAATCCTATAAAGATAAACTCGAAGACAAAGTTGTGGATATATAAATATTATTTATTTAATTCAATTACTTAACGCAGTAAAACACGACTGTAAAAGCTCTGTATGACGCTGTGGAAAATATTGAACAAAAAATTTTTTTGCTGGAATCGCGGGATTACCAACATATCATCCACAATCAATCCAACAACTTATGCACACATTATCCTTTGAGCACCTGAAGCAACACGTGAACATCGTGATTCAACTCATTATCCTTCGAACGTAAGGATTCGATCGTCCTTACGGCATGTAGTACCGTGGTGTGGTCACGACCGCCAAATGACTCTCCGATCGACGGATAACTTTGTGAGGTCAGATTTTTAGCGAGCCACATGGCAACCTGTCGGGGGCGGACGATCTGTCGTGTGCGCTTGCTTGAAAACAAATCTGCAACCTTGATCTTGTAATAATCGGCGACAGTTTTCTGGATGTTCTCAACCGTTATCTGGCGGTTGACCGCACCAACAACATCCTTGAGCGACTCCTTGGCCAGATCAAGATCGATTCGCCGCCCGTGAAATGCGGCATAAGCCAAAACCTTTTTCAGCGCGCCTTCAAGCTCGCGAACATTGGAACGCAAATGCTTGGCCACATAAAATGCCACTTCATCGTCGAGTTGAACACCCTCGATTTCACCCTTTTTCTTCAGAATAGCAACCCGCATCTCAATTTCTGGCGGTTCAATTTGTACCGTTAAACCCCAATCGAAACGGGTAATCAGACGATCTTCCAGTCCGGAAATATCTTTTGGATACGTATCGCAGCTGATGACGATCTGCTTCTTTGCCTCAATCAACGCATTGAAAACAAAGAAGAATTCTTCTTGTGTTCGATTTTTCCCATTGAAAAATTGCACATCGTCCAGCAGAAGTACATCCAGGGAACGGTAATAACGTTTGAAAACATCGAACGACTTTGTCTGGTAAGCGCGAACCACGTCGGAATAGTAGTCTTCGGCATGAACGTAACGAACGACCGTATCGGGGTTCTGCGCCAGAATATGATTACCGATGGCATGGATCAAGTGCGTTTTGCCTAGCCCGGCACCGCCGTAGATGAACATTGGGTTGTATGCCAGACCACCTGGATTCAGGGCGACTTGCATCGATGCAGCGCGCGCCAGATCATTGGCCTTTCCAACGATCAAGTTGTCGAAAGTGAAACCCGGAATGAGCCGAGTCTTTTCGTAAGGTGATCGTGTCTTGTCCAATGGACGTTCAACGGCTGGCGAAAAGGTGACCGCGGCGGCTGGTGCATTGACGGACGGGGTGGGTGGAGAGGGAGCCTTCTGGCTAACCGTTGGTGTCGCGGCACGTACGGCGAGCATTAACGAAATGGTGACCGGAACCGAGAAAAAAACACCGCCAAGTTCCTCGATCCTGGCAAGATAACGTTCCTTGACCCACTTCAGGATGAATCCATTTGGTGCAAACAGCCGCAAGCCGTTAGCCGGATCATCCTCCCCTTCAAGCCGCAGGGGACGGATCCAAGTATTGAACTGTTGGGGAGGGAGTTCCTGTTCGAATTGGGTCAAACAGGATGTCCAAAAAGTACTGCTCATTACGTGCGTTCGGCGAAAAATCGAATCCTGATGTTACGGGGATCAAGGAGAAAAAGCGCTATGGCCACAAAAAACGGGACCGGATTCCGATTGAATCCTGTCTGAAACGACAACACCCGAAACTCTCATGGAGACAGGATTGTACCTTGTCGGGGAAAAGTTATCCACAGCAGAAAACAAAATTAAGGCTTGACAAACAATAGGGTATCCATGTCTAATTGCGCGTTTACCTGTAACGCTACCTTAGGGTTTGACCATGAAACGCACCTATCAACCGTCCGTCGTTCGCCGTAAACGTACCCACGGCTTTCTCGTCCGCATGTCGACCCGTGGTGGTCGTGCCGTAATTCGTGCCCGCCGCGCTAAAGGTCGTCACCGTTTGGCTGTTTAAGCACGCCACCGAACGCTTTGGGGCGAATGCCCTGTGACACGCGCGAATTTTCCAAGGCAATATCGACTGACAAAAACGGATGAGTTCTCATCCGTTTTTGGTTTCAGGAAGGCAGTTAGAAGCACGCATTTCCTGTTACATTATCGCGTTCAAGTGGTTGCGGAAACCGACTCAGCGCGTCTAGGAGTCGTGGTTGCCAAGCGATTGTTGCGACGGTCGGTTGATCGTAACCTAGTCCGCCGCCTAGCTCGGGAAGGTTTCCGGCAAATGCGCGAAAAACTGTTGTCACGTGACTTGGTTCTCCGGCTTGCAACTCGCCCCGCGTCACTCGATCGAAAGATTCTGGCCGCAGAAATCCACGGCTTGCTGCAAAAAATGTCTGCAAATCGACGGTAACCCCATGAAATCACTGCTGCTGGCGATGATCCGCTTCTATCAAATTGCCATCAGCCCAATGCTTGGGCAGCGTTGCCGTTTCTTTCCGAGCTGCTCGGAATACGCGGTTGAAGCTATTCGAAAATATGGCGCAGGTCGTGGCTTGCGTCTGACTCTTGCTCGTCTCTCTCGTTGCCACCCATGGAATCCGGGTGGTTTTGATCCAGTCCCCTGATAATTGACGTAGGCCTTATTCATGGACAACAAGCGCCTGATTCTCCTGTTGGTATTTTCACTCTCGCTGTTCATGCTGTGGGATGCCTGGCAGAAGTACACTCATCCCCCCGTTCCGGTTCCATCGCAGGCAGCGAATTCTGCGACTGCGACTTCGGTGCCGTCGCCTTCGACTTCCTCAACACCGATGCCGTCAACGGCGGCCAAACCGGTTGTTCCCGGTAGTCAACCGGCAACCGTCGCAGAGGTCAAGGCAGAGCTCGTAAGCATTAAAACCGATCTTTTCACGGCCACCGTTTCGACACTCGGCGGTGACATCGTCGGACTGGACCTCGCCAAATACAAAGCAGTCAGTGACAAGGAAAAATCCTTCTCGCTGTTCGAGTCGAAACACCAGTACATGGCGCAAAGCGGCCTGATCGGCGCCAATCTTCCAAATCACAAGACGCGCTTCGTCGCTGTCAAGGGGGCAAGAGAACTGGGGACCGACGGCAAGACTGTGCAACTGCGCCTCGAAGCCGTCAGTGGTGGCGTCAAGGTGGCGAAGATTTATACCTTTACTCGCGGCAGCTACCTGATCGGGGTAACGCATGAAATTGACAATGGTAGCGGTGCGGAAATTGCAGCACACGCCTACTACCAGTTGCAGCGCGACAACGCGACACCTGAAGGTGAGAGCAGTACGGTCAGTACATTCACCGGCCCGGCAATCTACACCGAGCAGGAAAAATTCCAGAAATTGGACTTCAAAGACATTGAAAAAGGCAAGGCCAAATTTGTCGAGAAAGCCGATAACGGCTGGATTGCAATGGTGCAGCACTACTTCGTTTCAGCTTGGGTGCCGGAGGAGAAACTGCCCCGCGAGTTCTTTGTGCGGAAACTGGAGGGCTCTTCTGCCGTGGCCGCTGGCGTGATCGTACCGTTGCCGGCGGTAGCTGCCGGAGCCAAGGTTAGCCAAACGATTTCTCTGTTTGCCGGGCCGCAAATCCAGTCCACGCTCGACCAGTTGGCCAAGCCGGTGGCCGAGGGAGGCATCGGCGCCAAGGGGTTGCCGCTGGTCGTCGATTATGGATGGCTGACGATTGTGGCTGCGCCGATTTTCTGGTGTCTGGAAGTCATTCACAAGCTGATCGGTAACTGGGGTTGGGCGATCGTCGTTCTGACCATTCTCATCAAGCTGCTGTTCTTCCCGCTATCTGCGGCGAGCTACAAGTCGATGGCCAAGATGAAGGCCGTAACGCCGCGCTTGAATGCGCTCAAGGAGCGTTATGGCGACGACAAGCAAAAACTCAACATGGAGATGATGAATCTCTACAAGAGCGAAAAAATCAATCCGTTGGGCGGTTGCCTGCCCATCGTGATCCAGATCCCAGTGTTCATCGCGCTTTACTGGGCACTGCTTGGAGCGGTCGAAATGCGTGACGCGCCTTGGATCCTCTGGATTAAGGACTTGTCGTCGCAGGATCCGTACTATGTCCTGCCAGTCATCATGGTTGCGACGATGTTCATCCAGACCAAGCTCAACCCGACGCCACCGGATCCCATCCAGGCCAAAGTTATGTTGATGATGCCGCTGATCTTCGGTGCGATGTTCCTCTTTTTCCCGGCGGGTCTCGTGCTCTACTGGGTTGTGAACAACATTCTCTCCATCGCCCAGCAGTGGCAGATCACACGGATGATTGAAAGTGGCGGGAAAGCGGCCAACGACGCCAAGGCCTGACCGGTCCGCATTCTCCCCAACGATTGCCGCCATCGCCACCGCCCCCGGGCGGGGCGGGGTGGGCATCGTCAGAATATCCGGACGTAACCTCTCCGAGTTTGCCCGACAACTTTGTGGCAAACAGCCGGCACCCCGCGTTGCAACCCTTGTGGATTTTTGTGCAGCCGACGGTGGATTGCTCGACAGCGGCCTGATCCTTTTTTTCCCCGCGCCGCATTCGTTCACCGGTGAAGATGTGATCGAACTGCACGGCCACGGTGGACCGGTTGTGTTGCAACTGTTGCTCGCTCGTTGCCTTGACCTCGACGCACGACTGGCCGAACCCGGCGAATTCACCCGCCGTGCCTTCCTCAACGGTAAGCTCGATCTGGCACAAGCGGAAGCGGTTGCCGATCTGATTGACGCTTCGACGGCTGCCGCCGCGCGCAGCGCGGTGCGCTCGTTGCACGGTGATTTTTCTCGCGAAATCCGCGCGCTGCTCGATCAACTGACTGAACTTCGGGCGTTGACCGAAGCAACTCTTGATTTCCCCGATGAGGAAATCGATTTTCTCGAGGCCGCCGATGCTTTCGGTCGGCTCGACCGCCTACAGGTTCGCCTCGCCAACGTGCTCGACCGGGCGCAGCAGGGACGTTTGCTGCAAGGTGGTTTGCACGTGGTTATTGCCGGCCAGCCGAACGTTGGAAAATCTAGCCTGCTCAACCGACTTGCTGGAGACGAGCTCGCCATCGTTACGCCGATTGCGGGCACGACGCGTGACGTCGTGCGCGGCACGCTGCATATCGAAGGAATTCCCCTGCACGTGATCGATACCGCCGGTCTGCGCGAAACAGACGATGAGGTCGAGCGCCTCGGCATCGAACGCACGTGGCGAGAAATCGAACGTGCGGACGTAATCGTGCTTCTCGTCGATGCGCGCGTTGGCGTCAGTGACGCCGATCGCGACATCATCGCCCGTCTGCCTGCCCAGCCGGCACACCTCACGGTGTTCAACAAGGCAGATTTGGCCGGTTGCGCAGTCGAGCGGCGGGAAAATGATGGCACTCATGGCACGGGTGTAGTCATTACCTTGTCAGCAAAGCATGGCGATGGCGTTGATCTCCTGCGCCGGGAGTTGCTGCGTATCGCCGGCTGGCACCCGGCCGAAGATGTGTTCATCGCCCGAGAACGTCACCTGCGGGCGCTTGCCGAGACAGATCGCCACATCGTTCTTGCACGACAACAGCTGCCACAGCTCGAACTCTTTGCCGAAGAGCTGCGATTAGCGCAGCGAGCGCTGTCGTCGATCACCGGCGAATTCACGGCCGACGATCTCCTGGGGGAGATTTTTGGCCGGTTCTGCATTGGAAAATAATCCGTGACACCTGAATTCCTCCCGCTGTTTACGCTTGCCGTGGCCGCGCTGTTTGCTGGATTCATCGATGCTGTCGTCGGGGGAGGGGGATTGATTCAGGTGCCGGTCATCTTCTCTGTGTTTCCGCGCGAGGTGCCGGCAACGTTGTTCGGGACCAACAAGATCGCCAGCGTTGTCGGCACGTCGAACGCGGCGTTCCGCTATATCCGCAGCGTGAAGATGCCGTGGGGGGCGACGCTGCCGGCGGCCGTGGCGGCGTTTGTCTTCGCTTATCTCGGTGCAATGTCGGTCGCGTGGCTTCCGCGCGATCTATTGCGCCCGATGATTCTGGTTCTGCTCGTGGCTTCGGCGATCTATACCTTCTGGCGCAAGGATTTCGGCACCATCCACGCGCCGCAACATGGCGGGCGGAAGGAATTTTTTTACGCCGTGCTGCTCGGCGCGGCGATCGGCTTCTACGACGGATTTTTCGGGCCGGGTGCCGGCAGTTTTTTGATTTTCCTGTTCATCCGTTTTTTCGGCTTCGATTTCCTGCATGCGTCTGCGGCCTCGAAGGTGGTCAATGTCGCGACCAACTTGGCGGCCATTGGTTATTTCGTGCCCAACGGCTTCTATCTGCCTTTGGCAGCGGTGATCATGGCCGGAGCCAACGTCGCCGGTTCTTTCATTGGCACGCAGCTGGCGTTGCGTCACGGCAGTGGCTTTGTGCGTCGTTTGTTCCTGTGCGTGGTTTGCGCGCTGATCGTCAAGTTTGCCTGGGATACCTTCCGATGAAGATGGTCGAGTTCCGCACCGATAAGCGCTTCATCCGCCGGGCGCGGGAACTCAAGACGATTGCGGCGATGCTGCACATGTATTGTCAGGCGCAACATACGGCGGTTGAGCGCGGGAGCGCGGCGCTGTGCGCGGACTGCCATCAACTGCTGGCTTACGCGCAACGGCGCCTCGAACGCTGTCCCTTTGGCGATGCCAAGCCGACCTGCAATCGGTGCCTGGTGCATTGCTACAGCGCCGATCGGCGTGAACAGGTGCGGATCGTTATGCGGTGGGCCGGCCCGCGCATGTTACGTCACCACCCCATTCTGGGGATTCGCCATCTCCTTGATGGCCGTCGCCCGACACCCCGGTTGCCGCAGAATAAAAAAGCAATCGACCGACGCTGATCGCTGCTGGCGCCTAAGGAATTCCGGGTCGCCGGTTTCGACGGGTTGCGCCGACATGGGTCAGATCAGCGGCCTCTCGCGGTGATCTACTCAGTGCTTCGGATACTTTGCCCGAATTGACTCACCATTCAGCAGCAATGCGGCGACCAGGCTGGCAAGCGCTACCGTAACAAGGATGGCGGCGGCCGTTTTCCATGATTGTCCTTGTGCCATCCTGACCATGACGAGCCGGCCAGCCGTATACAACCAGATGACGACAGCCATGCCGGAAAACATCTGCAACGCGATCAGGCTGGCGCGACGGCGGTAAAGAAACAACAACGGGGCGAGCAGGCAGAACGTGGCCAGTACGATCTGGCCGGAACGCAGGAAATGCGCGGCAATCAGCAGCGCGGATAGACACTGCAAGCCAATACCGGCGGCAGCCATCACAGGTTTTCCGCAAATCCGGGCTGGGCATCACCCCAGCGTTGCATCAGCGCGTGCGCGATGCCGAGTTGGTCGAGAATTCTGGCGACGACGAAGTCGACCAGTGCATCAACCGATTGCGGATGATGGTAGAAGCCAGGATTGGGTGGGAGGATGACTGCGCCAGCGCGTGCCAGGCGGAGCATGTTTTCGAGGTGGATAGCGGAAAACGGGGTTTCACGTGGCACCAGGACGAGCTTTCGGCCTTCCTTGAGGGCGACGTCGGCGGCGCGCTCAATCAGGTTGTTCGCCAAACCTTGAGCGATCGCTGCCAGCGTTCCCATCGTGCAAGGACAAACAACCATGGCGTCGGGCGGATTGGAGCCACTGGCCACGGGAGCGAACCACTCCTCGCGACCGAAAACGTCAAGGGCCCCGGGGAGTGCGGCGAAACGCGCGCGCAGAGCGGCTTGGGTTTCTGCCGGGCGTGACGGCAGATCGAGCATCATTTCTTGCCGGGCGACGATTTGTGCGGCTTGTGAATAGATGAGCTGCACCCGGCACCCGGCTTCCAGCAGGCATTCGAGCAAGCGCAGGCCGTAGGGCATGCCGGAGGCGCCGGTCAGTGCGAGGCAGATGGTCTTGGACATGAGGAGCCTCCGTCGGGATGGTCGGGTGCTTCCGCCAGCAGGCGCGCGGCGATCAGCCCGTTGATGATACCGAAAACCAGTGCGGCCGCGGCAAACAGCGGCACCAGATAGAACAACCCGTTGTGCGGGATCAGCCAAATTCGGGCAAGCACCAGTTGACCGCCAATATGAGCAAACGAGGCCAGCAGACTCCAGCTGACCGGCCCGAACCAGCGTTGCGGCAGACGCGCCGCCGGCGCCAGCACGATTAAGCTGAACGCGGCGCCAGTCAGACTCATGAAGAAACCCGGTGAGAGAAACTGTCCGAGTAACAAGCCGCCGGCGATAACCCGCAAGGCGCACACCCAGGCCGCTGTACCCCAGCCGTGGCGGGCGAGTACGATCAAGGTAATGATATTGGCCAACCCAGGCTTGATGCCGGGTAACGGCATCGGGATTGCCGCATCGATCAGCGACAGCGCGACCGCCGCAGCCGCCAGACGGGCGACGCGGTGATCTTCGGGGGTGGTCGAAAGCCTAATAGTTGAGTGAGTCATAAATCTTGGTGCGGCCTTCAATTTGCAGGCTGACCTGATTGGGCGCGCAAATGGCAACTTCACCTGCGCGCTCGAGCCACCCCTGGCGGACGCAGTATTGATGTGGTCCTGGGTCGGAAACGACACGAACTCGCCGCCGCTCGACGGCAATAACGGTAGTGCCGAGCCGTCCCGGGACTTCGAGGCGCTGGTTACGACTCAAATCAAGTTCAGCAAAAATTGCGCCGCCCAGTCTGACGATCGCTTTGTCGCCGCTACCGCCGTGCCAGGCGAGTGGAAACGCGGTGACACAGCAGAACAGCGCCAGTAGGGAGAGCAGCCAGTCGCCGGGTCGCAGCAGCGACAACCAGTTCATCGCTACGTCGCCGCAGGTGAAGGCGGCAACTCGCGATGACGGACGAGCACGCGCGCCCGATCTTCAAAGTGGTGCGCCAGCCATTCGGCAAAATAGACCGAGCGATGCTGTCCGCCGGTGCAACCGATGCCGACTGTGAGGTAATTGCGGTTGTCACGGATGTAACAAGGGAGCCAGGTGCCAACAAAGCGTGCGATATCCTCACGCATGTGCCGCACCTCGGCTTCCGCTTCGAGAAAGGCGACTACCGGCGCATCTCGCCCGGTTAAAGGGCGCAGCGCAGCTTCGTAGTGGGGGTTGGGCAGACAACGCACGTCGAAAACCAGTTCGGCATCAAGTGGCACGCCGTGCTTGAAACCGAAGGATTCGAACAGCAGCGTCAGCGTCGGGCGGGGGTCAAGCGCAATGAATTGGCGAATCCACTCACGCAACGCATTGGGTTTGAGCTCACTGGTATCGATGTGATGTCCCAACCCGCTCAGGCTGCTCAGCCGCCGACGTTCCTCGGCGATGGCCTCGGTCAGCGTACGCGAAGCGTCGGCCAGCGGATGACGACGGCGCGTTTCGGAATAGCGCTTGAGCAGCGTCTCGCTTTTGGCGTCAAGGAAAAGAAAGTGCAGTTCGAGTCCGGAGGCGCGAAGTTTTTCCAGCTGTTGCGGCAACGTGGCGATGCTCTCACCACCGCGGCTGTCAATCGCCACCGCGATGCGTTCGATACCCTCTTGCGCCAGTTGGTCGACGAGTGCTTGCAACAAAGGCGAGGGCAGGTTGTCCACGCAAAAGTAAGAGGCATCCTCAAGCATGTTGAGGGCAATCGATTTGCCGGAACCTGACAATCCGCTGATGATCACGATCTGCATGAGCGTCAGCATAGCGGAAGCGTGCGTATACGGGCAAGCCGGGCTGGACTACACTATCAATTCTGCATTTTAGGGCGCCTTCATGAGTCTTCACGCCATTCCCTTCCTTTCCGAAATCGTGGCGATTCGTCGCGATATTCACGCCCATCCCGAACTGGCCTTTAAAGAAAATCGCACCGCCGATCTGGTCGCGCGCGAACTGGCGGCCTGTGGTCTCGAAGTGCATCGGGGGCTGGCCGGAACCGGCGTGGTTGGCGTACTGAAGTGCGGCACCAGCCCGCGCAGCATTGGTCTGCGGGCGGACATGGACGCGCTGCCGGTGCTGGAAATGAACGACTTCGCCCATTGCTCAACGCATCCCGGGCAAATGCACGCGTGTGGCCACGACGGCCACACGGCGATGTTATTGGGTGCGGCGCGCTATCTGAGTGGAAACGCCGAACGACTTGGCTTGGACGGGACGGTCCATTTTATCTTCCAGCCGGCCGAGGAATCGGAAGGTGGGGCGCTGGTCATGGTCAAGGATGGGTTGTTCCGCCAGTTCCCGATGGACGCCGTATTCGGTCTGCACAATTGGCCCGGCATTCCGGTTGGCGAAATGGCGGTGGTCCCTGGACCGGTCATGGCCGGCACCTGTTGTTTCGAGGTCGTTGTGCGCGGCGAAGGTTGCCATGCCGGAATGCCGCATCAGGGAACTGATTCACTGGTCGTCGCCAGCCATCTGGTGCTGGCGCTGCAAACGATCACCTCACGCGAGATTCATCCGTGCGAGTCGGCGGTTGTCAGCGTGACGCAGATTCATGGGGGTGATGCGCTCAATGTGATTCCCGAAGAAGCGATCTTGCGGGGGACGATCCGCAGCTTCAAGCCGGAAATCGAGCACTATATCGAGCAGAGCATCCGGCGCTTGTGCGCCGGGGTGGGCGAAACCTTTGGCGCGTCGATCACGGTGCGTTTCGACCAGCGCTATCCGCCGACGGTCAATCACCCGATGGAAACGGCACGCTGCCAGCGTGCCGCGGCAAGCGTCCTTGGCCAAGCGAAAATTCGTACCGGCGAATTGCCGTCGATGGGCGCGGAAGATTTCGCCTATATGCTGCGGGAAATACCGGGATGCTATGTCTGGCTGGGGAATGGCGCGACCGAAGATTCCGGTGTGGGTGCTTGCTCGCTTCATAACCCTTACTATGACTTCAATGATCAGATCATTCCGCTGGGCATTGCCTATTGGGTCAGTCTCGTTGAAGATGCGTTGGGAAAACAATAACTGGGTTGAATCAGGGGGTCGAGAATGAAAAAACCACACCGAATTTTGGTCGTGGATGGGTCCCGGGTGGTGCGCGCAACGCTGACCAAGCATCTGGGCGGAACTTATGAGGTGCTGGAGGAGGGGAACGGCGAATCCGCCTGGCAGGTTCTGATGCTTGATCATCAGTTGTCTCTGGTGATTGCCGGCGGTCATCTGCCCAAGCTGGAAGCGCTGGAACTGTTGACGCGGGTCCGTGCCAGTTCGATCCGCCGGTTGCGCGAGATGCCCTTCGTATTGATCGTGTCGGACCTGGACAACCAGGCGGCCCGCGACAACGAGCGATCTCGCGGGGCAAACGCCTTCCTCTTGAAAACAATGAAACAGGCGGAGATGCTGGCCATCCTCAGCGGCCTGCTTGAGCCGCCTGCCCAATCCGGTGCGCCGTTGCCCATCCGCAAAAGCAAGGCGGAAATGGTGGCCCCGGTCCAACCGACGTTGTTGAACGGGGCGAAATTTGACGAGGCGCTGGCCGGAATGACACTGGCTCC
>CAYUYI010000002.1:0-15626 GCA_964448995.1 uncultured Propionivibrio sp.
TTGATCAGATAACCACCTTCACCGCGACAGGCTTCGGTGAACAGCAGGCCGGTGATCGGCATGCAGGTCGGGTGATACTGGACAAATTCCATATCGCGCAGCGCGACGCCATGGCGGAAGACCGCGCCTTGCGTGTCGGCGGTGACGATGCCACCCAGCGTGCTCTCGCGGAAGATGCGGCCGGCACCGCCGGTTGCGATGATCACCGATTTGCCCTGGATCATGGTGAATTCACCGGTCGCCATTTCGACCGCGACGACGCCTTGGCAGCGCCCGTCCTCTTCGAGGATGTCGACACAGAAATGTTCGTCGAAACGCTTGATCGACGGGAACTGAATCGAGGTCTGGAACAGAGTGTGCAGAATGTGGAAACCCGACTTGTCCGCCGCGAACCAGGTCCGCTCGATCTTCATGCCGCCAAACGGGCGCGTATTGACCTTGCCGTCCGGAGTACGGCTCCACGGGCAACCCCAGTGCTCGAGCTGGGTCAGCTCAATTGGTGCCTGCTGGACGAAGTACTCGACGACGTCCTGTTCGCACAACCAGTCGCCACCACCGACGGTGTCGTGGAAGTGGTAGTCGAGACTATCTTCCTCGCGCTTGACGCCTGCCGCGCCGCCCTCGGCGGAAACGGTATGGCTGCGCATCGGATAGACCTTCGATACCAGTGCGATCTTCAACGAAGGATCTGACTGTGCCACGGCGATCGCCGCGCGCAAACCGGATCCTCCTCCCCCTACGATAACTACGTCTGCCTTATAGATATTCACGCTTAATCCTTTCTCGCGAAAAGCGAACTTTGCTACGACCAGCGTCTACTTACCGACCTGAAATCCGGTCGTTCTTTATGAAAACCACTTGAAATTATGGCGCTTTATTGTACCGGCGACAACCGCCCTCGGATACTTTTCCTGCCGACAAATCACCGTCTCTGAGCTGTCGCCATGGGATTCTTCTTTTGTTTCAGCGACGTAGAAACGGGTACTACTCGATAATGTAGTTTTTCCGGTCGGCTTCATCGATAAACGGCAACAAAGCACGTACTCAAGCGGGGGGCGACGTACTGTTCCCGCGATCAAACGACGGTCGGCCGGAAATTCCGAGGCAACGCAGGGCATTCGCAGTAGTTACGGCGATCACCGTTTCTACCGATATGCTTCTCAAGTCCGCCAGCACCTGTGCCACCCGTGCCAACTGATCGGGCGTGTTGCGACGGCGTCCGCTTGGCGTACTCAGCCAAGCGGGAGGAATATCCGGTGCATCGGTTTCCAGTACGATTGCTTCCAGCGGCAGCGTTGCCGCGAGACCGCGAATTCTCGTGGATCCCGGGTAGGTCATGGCGCCGCCGAACCCCAGACAAAAACCCTTCGCAAAAAATGCATCCGCCTGCTGACGACTCCCGTTGAACGCATGCGCGATCCCTCCGCGGACCGGCGATTGTTGCAGCTGTTTGAGAATCGCATCAACGGCTCGGCGTACATGCAGGATGACCGGCAAGTTGGCGGCAGCTGCGATTTTGAGTTGCGCGTCGAAATAGCGTATCTGCAACTGCGGCGGGATTTTTGTCTCAAAAAAGTCGAGACCGATTTCACCCACCGCAACCGGCGGGTGCGGACCGGTCGCCTCGCGCCTCAGCCAGTGTCGCAGCGTTTTCAGATCGTCTTCCTGTGCGGATCCGACGTTCTGGGGATGAATGCCATATGCCGGAAGACAACCGATATAACGCTGGCAGCAATCGCGAACGGCAGCAAAGTTCCCGGCGTTGACGGCAGGAATCAGCAAACGGTCGACGCCGCTCCTGTATGCGGCTTCATACACCGCATCGCGATCCGCCTCGAACTCGGGCGCATCCAGATGACAGTGGGTGTCGAACAGCATATCTAATGACCACGAAGCGGAACATCCGGTGGTTTGCCGCTCACGATATCGGCAAGAGCCTGCCCCGAACCGCAGGCCATGGTCCACCCCAGTGTGCCGTGGCCCGTATTAAGAAATAGATTGGGCATTCTCGTTTTGCCGACCAGTGGTACATTCGATGGAGTTGCCGGACGCAGGCCGTTCCAGAACTCCGGCTCGCCCGCCGGATTAAGCTCGGGAAAAAGCGCGTGCGTCCGCTGGATCAGCGCTTGGCACCTCACCTCGTTATGCTCGGTGTTGTAACCGTTGAACTCTGCCGTACCGGCCACACGCAATCGCTGGCCCAGACGCGAAAACACGATTTTGTGACCATCATCAGTCATCGCCACGGTCGGCGCGACGCTCCGATCCGACAACGGAATGGTCGCGGAGTAGCCTTTGGCCGGGTAAACCGGAATGTTGATGCCGAGCGGACGCAATAGCAGCGGAGAGTAGCTGCCGCAGGCGACCACATAGGCGTCGGCCGTGATGTCTTCCGGCCCTTGGCCATTGCTCGCGCAGACACCCTCGATACCGTGGCGCCCTTTGAGTAGCCGCTCGACGCGACAATCGAAGCGGAAACGCACACCAGCTTGGGCCGCTTTTTCGGCAAGACGCCGAGTAAATAGCATGGCATCGCCGGACTCGTCTTCCTTGGTGAAGTCGCCGCCGACCAACAGCGGTCGCGCCGCCTTCAGTGCTGGCTCGATGGCCACGCATTCATCCGCATCCACCGCCCGCCGATCGCAACCGAATTCGCGCATCACCCGGGCTGCCTCGAGCGCCCCGGCATATTCCTTCTCGTCGGTGTAGACATGCAGGATGCCGCGCACCAGATGCTCGTACTCGATACCGGTCTCCCGACGCAATTCGCCCAGTTTGTCGCGGCTGTAAATCGCCAGGGCCAGAATGTCGCGGATGTTGGCACGCGTTCGGCCCGGCGTGCACTCGCGAAGAAAGCGCCAACTCCAGTCGAGCAACGCCTGTTCCGCTCGGAAGCGGAAGAGTAGCGGCGCATCTTCACGTCCCATCCAGCGCAACGCGCGTAGCGGCGCATGTGGATTCGACCACGGTTCAGCATGCGAAACGGAAATCTGGCCGCCATTGGCAAAGCTCGTTTCCTGGCCTGGTGATGGTTGCCGATCAATAACCGTCACTTCATGGCCAGCCCGCGCAAGGTACCAGGCACTGCTGACGCCGACGACGCCAGCGCCGAGAACTAATACTTTCAAGACTTCACTCCTGCTCTCTGATGATCCTGACGACATCCGGAATACGACGAAGCTGCCGGATTAGCCTGGCCAGATGTTGACGGTCTGCGACCTGAATGAGGAAATGCAGGTCGGAAGTCAGCCCCGGATTCTCTCCATCCATGATCACTTGCTTGATGTTGGCCCCGGATTGCGAGATTCCGGTCGCTACGCGACCAAGCGCCCCGCGGATGTCGCGGACGGTGACTCTGATGCGGAGGTCAAAAAGTTGCCCGGGATCGGGCTCCCAATCGACATGAATCCAGTTGTTGGGCTCGACGCTGCGAGATTTTCGCACCGATCTGCAGGCATGGGTGTGAATGCGCAACCCCTGTCCTTCGCGCAGCAGGCCGATAATCGGATCTCCCGGAATCGGACGGCAACACGTCGCCAACTGGATTGCCACGCCTTCGGTTCCGCGGATCACTAACGGAACCGCTTCACGCTCGCTACCCTGCTGTACTTCGTCGTGCTCTACCAGACGCCGCGCATAGACCAGCGCCAGGCTGCGCCCCTGACCAATATCGGCATACACTTCGCGCCGAGATTTTTTGCCCGTGTCATGAACGATGCGTTCCCAGACCGAAGCCGGAATTTCGGAAGGAACGACGCCCAAGGCCCGCAATTCCTGATTCAGCATGTTCTCGCCCAACGCACTGGCGCTTTCCTGTTGCTGCGCTTTTAGAAATTGGCGGATCTTGCTGCGGGCGCGGCTCGTCTTGACATAAGCGAGCCAGGCCGGATTGGGGTTCGCGTGCGGGGCGGTAATGATCTCGACCTGATTGCCATTGGCCAACTCGGCCGACAGTGGGATGAGTTCATGATCGATATGTGCAGCCACGCATCGGTGTCCGATATCCGTGTGCACCGCATAGGCGAAATCGATTACGGTCGCCCCGCGCGGCAACGCGAGAATCTTGCCCTTCGGCGTGAAGACGTAAACCTCGTCGGGGAAAAGGTCGACTTTCACGTGTTCGAGGAACTCGGACGAGTCACCGGACGAACTCTGCAATTCGAGCAATGATTGCAGCCATTTGTGTGTCTTGACTTGCAGATCGGCGCCTGTCTCCTCGCTGTCCTTGTATAGCCAGTGCGAGGCAATGCCGTCCTCGGCCACGTGATGCATGCTCTGTGTTCGAATCTGGATTTCTACGGGGGTTCCGTAAGGGCCGATCAGCGTCGTGTGCAATGACTGGTAGCCGTTGCCCTTGGGAATTGCGATGTAGTCCTTGAATTTGCCGGGCACCGGCTTGTACAGGCTGTGTAGTGCCCCCAGAGCGAGGTAGCAGGTGGGAACGTCGCGCACGAGGATGCGAAAACCGTAGATGTCCAGCACCTGTGAAAAACTGAGATGCTTCTCGACCATCTTGTGATAGATGGAATAAAGGCTTTTCTCGCGGCCGAACACGCCGGCTTCGATATTCGCTTCGCGCAACTTGCCGCGAATTCCATCCAGCGTTTTCGAAAGCAATTCCCGCCGATTCCCCCGGACTGCCTTAACCGCCTTGGTCAGTACCGAAAAACGTGTCGGGTGGATTTGCTTGAACGATAAATCTTGCAGCTGCCGTGAAATGCTGTTGAGGCCGAGGCGCGTTGCAATCGGTGCGTAGATTTCCAGCGTTTCGTGGGCAATCCGGCGTCGCTTGTCGGGGCGCAGCGGCGCCATGGTCTGGAGATTGTGCAGGCGATCCGCCAATTTGATGAGTACGATGCGCAGGTCACGCGCCATTGCCATCAACATCTTGCGGAAATTTTCGGCCTGGGCATCCTGATAGGACTGGAACTCAATCCGTTCCAGCTTGGACAGCCCATCGACCAGATCGGCCACCTGTTTGCCGAAACGCACGGCGATCTCGGTTTTGGTAACCGCCGTATCCTCCATCACGTCATGCAGTAATGCGGCAATGACCGCCTGAACATCCATTCGCCATTCGGCTAGCGCGCCGGCGACTGCCAAGGGGTGCGTGATATAGGGTTCGCCCGAGAGGCGCTTTTGGCCGTGGTGCGCGGCCTCGCTGAATTGATACGCTTCAAGAACCTGCCGGATCTCCTCGGGTTCGAGATACGACAGCGAGTCGACGAATACCCGGAAAGCCGGGTCGTCGTTCAGATAGTCGGGGGCTTCAGCCCGGGAAAGCGGCGCGACACGGTCTGCTGTTTCATTTGCCGTGGCATCGGAATTCATGCTGATTCACCGCGCCGCCCGTCAATCGTCAGGCCTGGCCCCGATTCAGCACTTCCAGCCCATACAAACCTTGAGCCAGTTCGCGCAAGGCAATGACTGTCGGTTTGTCGCGATCCACGTCGACCATCGGCGAAGCGCCGGAGGTAATCTGGCGCGCACGATACGTGGCGGCCAGCGTCATCTGGAATCGGTTGGGGATGCTGTGAATACAATCGTCTACGGTGACTCGTGCCATGATGATGAATCCTGAGTTTATCTGAGAAGTGCCGCGAACAACGTTGAATTACGCTGCCGCTGACTTTCGTACTGCAAGCGGGAAGCGCCCACCACCGAACGGAGGTTTGCCAGCGCCTGTTGCAGATCGTCGTTGATAATAACATAGTCGAACTCATCCACATGCCGCATCTCGTCGCGCGCCGCGGCAATCCGCCGTGCAATTGTCTCCGGCGAATCGGTACCGCGGCCGGATAGCCTTTCCTGCAATACGGCAAGCGAAGGCGGCAGTATGAAAATACCAATGGCTGCCGGAAACGCCTTGCGAACCTGCTGCGCCCCTTGCCAGTCGATCTCCAGAAGAACATCACGCCCAGTTGCCGTCTGCGCTTCGATCCATCGCTTCGAGGTTCCATAATAATTGCCATGAACCTCTGCCCATTCAAGAAACTCGCCATCTCCGATACGCTCGAGAAAAAGAGGAACATCAACAAAGTGATACTCCCTACCGTTCTCCTCGCCAAGCCTGGGGAGACGAGTCGTTGTCGAGATGGACAAACAGATTTCGGGATCGTTCTCCAGCAGCAAACGAACCAGAGTGGTTTTTCCGGCTCCAGAAGGAGCGGCGACGATATAAAGATGGCCGGCCATAAGTGATTCCCGGTGGTTCTGACAGCGGTACGAATCCTTTGCCAATTGTACCCGCGAAAATTGGGCGTAACTCGTTGTGCTAGGTGAAGTCATGGAATTCCAAGGTGGCCAGTCCGATACCGCAGCATCGAGACACCACCCGGGTCGGAAAACGATCGAAACACCCAAGTGACGGAAAATGTAGGAAAATGGCGCAGTGATATTTTTTCCGCACAAATTGACTCGCGCCAGCGGACGTTACCAACAGGATTTATCCCATGAACATCAAGACAGTTTCACTGCTCGTCGCATCAGCGGCGGCCATTCTCAGCGGATGCGCTGGTAATCCCATGCGGCAATACGACTCTGAACTGAAAGAGACCGTCCAGCTTGTTAAAAATGGTTCGGTCAAGCAGGCAATTGCGCTGCTGGAGAAAAATAACGAACCCGGCGTCATTACCAAAGAAAAGGATCTGCTCTACTATTTCGAGAAAGGCGAACTGTTGATGCTCGACAGCAGTTACCCCGAGAGCAAGGAGTCCTGGCTTAAAGCGGACGAGATCGTGCGGGGATGGGAAGATGCGGTCAAGTCCGATCCCTCGAAACTCATTGGCGATGTCGGCAGCTTTTTGGTCAACGACAAGACCCGGCGTTACGATGGTCAGGATTACGAAAAGGTCATGCTGTCGACCAATCTGATGCTGAGCCACATCATGCAGGGCAGCTACGATCTGGCCCGGATCGAAATGAAAAAGACGGTCGAACGGGAAAAGCTGATCGAGAGCTTCCGCGAAAAAGAATATGACAAGCTGCAGGATGACGCCAAGAAGCAGCAGGTAACCACATCCGTGAAGGACATGAAGGGTTATCCGATGGCTGACCTGGACGCGCCGGAGGTCACGGGCTTGAAGAATGGCTTCCAGAATGCGTTCTCTCATTATCTGGCGGGCTATTTCTTCGAAGTTACCGGCGAGCCTTCAATGGCTGAGCCGGGCTACCGCAATGCGCTGCAACTGGCGCCGCAATCACGACTTGTGCAGGCAGGTTTGCGTGAGGTTGGTCGCCGGAAGCCCGGCCCGAAAGAATCCGATGTGCTGTTCGTGATCGAATCCGGATTTGCACCGTCCTGGCAATCGATCACGATCCCGATTCCGATTCCGGGCAGTAGCCGAGGATTGATCATGACGCCTCTGTCATTCCCGATCATCAAGTCCGAAAACAAGGGTTTTGTTCCGTCAACCGTCAATATCGGCAATCGTCAGATTCCGGTTGAAACGTTGACCAACATCGACGCCATGGCACGGCGCCAGTTGAAGGATCAGATGCCCGGCATCCTGCTCAGAACGACGATTCGCGCCGTATTGAAGTCGTTGGCGCAGGACCAGGCCAACAAAGGTGGCCTCGTGCTCGGCCTAGTGAGCAACGTCGCTGCAGTCGTCAGCGAACAGGCCGATGACCGCAGTTGGCGGACGCTGCCCGAGCGCATTTCCGTGGCTCGCGCAACGCTGCCTGTGGGCGTGCAGACGCTGGAAATCCAGACGGACAATGGCATCTTGCGCAAGGAAGTCGAAATCGGCAATCGATTCACGATCGTTCCGATCCGGCTGTCCGGCGGGGCTGCCTATGTCGGGCAGCCGAACGTTCCGGGAAGTATGGCCGTCGTCGCGGAGCCGGAACCGGTCGTCAAGCCGCAATCCGGGAAGCGCCAGCCTGCCAAGCGACCGCCCAAGAAAACCGAATAGCCCTCCGCCCGCAGGAAATTCAGTAGGAGAACCTCATGAAACGTTATCTTGTTCTAGCCTGTTGTCTGATTGGTCTTGCCGGGGGGGTTTGTGCTGCCCCGGAGCGACGGGTCGCCCTGGTCATCGGAAACAACACCTACCAGAACCTCCCGACGCTCGACAAAGCGGTCAATGACGCCAATGCGGTTGCCTCGGAACTCAAGAAGGTCGGGTTCGAGGTGTCGGCTTACACCAACGTTGGGCAGAAGCGCATGAACCAGGCCATTAACGAGTTCGTGCAGAGAGTCTCCGGCGGTGGCGTGGGGGTGTTTTTCTTCGCGGGTCACGGTGTGCAGATCGATAATCAGAATTACTTGATCCCGGTCGACATGGACCCGCCCAAGGACCCGGTGGACGTCGCTGATCAGGCGGTCAGCGTGCCGCGGCTGCAGGACAAGCTGACGGATGCCAAGGCCAAATACACGCTGCTGGTGCTCGATGCCTGTCGCAACAACCCGCTGCCGAAGAAAGCGGGGCGTTCGATCGGTTCGACGCGCGGCCTGGCGATGGCCAATTCGCCGAGCGGCCAGACGGTCCTGTTCTCCGCCGGCGCCAACCAGGAGGCGCTCGACGCGCTGGACAACAAGGACAGGAATCCGAACGGGTTGTTCACCCGCGAGTTCCTGCCGATGATCTCCAAGCCGGGTATCAGCGCAACCGAAGCGATCCGCCAGACGCGTTCGATCGTCAAGCAGAAGGCCAAGACCGTCGGGCACGATCAGGATCCGGCGTACTACGACCAGTCCGACGGTGATTTCTATTTCGTCTCGGCGCCGACGCAGGTTGCCATGGCGCCCGGCGGCGCGACCACGACGGTGGTGCAGACCGTCGATCCGAAGGCCGTCGAACTCTCGTTCTGGGACAGCATCAAGGACAGCAAGCAGCCAGACGATTTCAGGGACTACCTGGCGAAGTATCCGAACGGCCAGTTCGCCGGTCTTGCCAATCGCCGGATCGCCGCCTTGAGTCAATCTCCCGCTGCGAACCAGTCGGTGACGCGCGGCAGCGATGCTCCGGCGCCCGCCCCCGCCTATGCCCCGCCGCCGCCACCGGTGGCTGTGGCCGCGCCGGCGCCGACGATCGCCAGCAAGATCGAGGAGCAAGGGCAGATGACCTATCTCCGGGTGAGCGACTTGCGCGCAACGAAACGCGACAACCTGCTGCGCATCCAGGCCGAGATCACCAATACCAGCAACGGTAACCAGCAGCTCTACTATCGCTTCAAGTGGCTGGATCAGGATGGCTTCACCGTTTGGGAAGAAGAACCCTGGAAGCCCTTGATTGTCTATGGTGCACAGAAGCAGGTGATCAACGTCGTATCGCCAACCTTCAAGGCCACCGATTTCCGCCTGATCCTGCAGAGCCCGGACAATCGCGGCCAATAGGAGTTGTCGTTATAATTGCAACGGAATATCTCGGAAGCCGGTGTGTAACCGGACAGAGCAGAACCAATCTACCTTAGGAGACATGCCATGAACGCCCCGCTTCGTACCAATCGCCATCTTCAACTGCTGGCCGGCATCGTGATGGTTGCACTGGCTGGTTGCCAGACAACGTCCCCGACGACCGGAACTGCCGGCGTCAGCTACGGTGATGCCAAAGCCGTCGAGACTGTCACGACCGATCTCGGTTCTACGGACATTCAGATGACAGCCGAGAAGATGACCCAATCGCTGATCCAACACCCGGTCATCCAGGACATCATCAAGCGGCGCGGGCTGATGATGGCCTCACCGGTACAAAACAAGACCAGCGAATACTTCGACACGAAAATGATTACCGATACCATTCTCGTGCAACTGCAGAAGAACGGCGTTCGCTATGTGATTGAGGGCGAAGGCATGCAAAACCAGGTGGATGAATTACGCCGGCAAAATCAGAGCGGCCTCTATGACAAATCGAAGACCGTGAAAATGGGCAAGATGCAAGGAGCGAAATTCCGCCTTGATGGCAGCGTTTCGTCCATCATCAAGAAGACGGCTGACTTGAAGGATGCGTATTACAAGATCAATCTGCGGCTGATCGAGATCGAGACTGGCATCGTCGAGTGGTCGGACGAAAAGGAAATCCGCAAGTCGCAACGTCGCTAATCTGCGGATCCCGACAGGAGACCTGACATGAATTCCAAATGGTTGTCGCGGGCAGGAGTCTGCGTTCTGTTTGCCGCGCTTAGCTTCGGTGTCGGTGCGGCGCCAAAAACGCCCAAGGTGGCCGTAACGGACCTCGCCTACGAGGAGCGGGTGAGCGAGTATTTCAAGACGGTATCTGCAACCGAGAAATCGTCGTTACGGGCTTCCGGTCGGGAGAGCGAACGCGAATCCGATTATGGCTATTCGCGTCGCAGTAGCGGCTCGATCAACGCCAAGTCGGAGAGCAGTTATTACTCGAACGAAGGGACGTACAGCTACATCGAAAGCGGCGAGTTGCGCAAATTCACAGCCGACATCAAGGGCAACCTTCTTAAGGCCGGATTGTTCGATCTGGTTCAGGCCAAGCCGTTTACCGCCAGAAACAACGAGAAGCTGTACGACATCATCGCCCGTATCAAGCAAGGCATGTATCCTGGGGCCGATTATGTGTTGTTCGGGGCGGTCAATAGCATCGAATTCCGGCAGGAAGCCAATCCTATCGACAGAACGGATACCGTGTCGCACACCCTGAGTCTTGAACTTGTCGGCGAGTTCAGCCTGATCAGCACGCGCACCTTCAAGGTAAAGTCCTCGTTCAGCGCGATGGGGACCGGCCAGGACGTGAAACTGCTCAGCAGTCGCGGTGGGCGTGTCGTGCTTAACCGCGGCAAGGTAGTCTCGGAGGTCTCCAAGAGCCTGGGCGAAGACGTTGCACGCCAATTGCAGGAGCAGCTGAGCGGCATCTATGCCGGCGACGACGCTCAAGACGCCAGTTATGGTCGTAGGGAAGAACCTCCGCGCCGCGAAGAAGTCATCATCTTCAAATAATTCTTCACCAACGTATCTGACCGCCACTGTTCCGTGGCGGTTTTTTCTTGGGCATACCATCAGACGATGGTGCGCGTCCGGCCTGCCGGAATGAGAACTGGTGGAACGGGCAAATTTCCCGCCGTTTATTGCCGGGCACTGCCGAAATCTGCCTTAGCCGGTGACACGGAACTGTACTCGTCGGTTTTTTGGATCGGATACATCCGCACCGTCCAGCGGCTCGCTGAAGCCTTTTCCGACGGGGGTCAGGCGCGTTGACTCAATGCGGTATCGATCAGTCAGAAAGTTCACGACCGACTGCGCCCGCTGGCGCGACAGTGCATCATTCCACGCCGCATTTCCCGAATTGTCGGTATGCCCCTCAACGATGAGGCGGAGGCTTGCGTCCTTTTGCATCAGGCCAGCCACTGCTTCGAGAAACGGGAAAGATTCGCGCAGAATCGTCGAACTATTGACGCGAAAATGAATCGGGAAAGCAATGGCGTTGGCGCTTGACTGAATCGGTAGTGGCGCCGGATCCGATTCTTGCGCCGTGGCGGCTGCATCGCCAAAAACAATCGCGCGCGTCTTAGGTTTGATCTGGCCGGCAGGCGCGCCGCCCCCCCCCAACTGGCGCTGCAATTCTTCAACCGTAGGCACCTTGTCATAGACTTTGACATCGGCTATCGCCGAACCACTAATAAAGAAGAAGCTGGTCAAAATTACAAGTCTCTTCAGACGAATCACAGTCATCTCACCTGTCCTCTTTGGATGTCTCGGCCACCGGGCGAATTCTCTGCTACCGAGAACATAGCTTTCCGGAAGCGACCGGAGAAGTCAAGAAGTGCCTCGCTGCGCCAGTTCATCCCATTGTCCGCGAAATCGTGTCCGGGCCGGATGCGACGAAGCCGCTGCAGCACTGGTCAGCGCCGCAGCGGCTTCGTCTGATGCTAGATCGAGCGTCGCTTACTTCTGTTTGATTGTGTAGCCACCCTCAGCGAATTTGATATCGGCATCAAGGAAGTAGGCTTTGACCTCGTCTCGCAGCAGCTTTACCGTATCGTAAGCTTCGCCCGAGCGAGCGCCGGTGCTGCAGAAAAAGACGACCGGCTTGTCGAGCGGCAACGACCCGACCTTCTTTTCCAACTCGTTGATCGGCACGCTGACAGCGCCCTTGATCGTGCCGGCGCTGAATTCACGCGGATCGCGCACGTCGACGAGCAGCAGCGATTGTGGCGCGCTTTCCCAGATTTTCTGGAAGGACTCGACGGTCACCGACCCCTTTTCCTTGCCGGCGACCAACGTTGAAGCGCTTGCCGATGCCGATGATCCGCCGGCGCTCGTCGTAACGGCTGCTGTGCCGTGGAGCTTCTCCCATTCAGGATAGCCTTCGGGGTAGGTGAATACATTGGTGTAGCCGAGTTTCTTCGCTTTCTCCGCCGATTTGTCGGATAGCACGCACTCCAGCCCGCCGCAGTAGTAGATCAGCGCAGTTGTCTTGTCCGCGGGCAGCTTGTCGACCTGCTTGTCGAAATCGGTATCCGAGATATTGACAGCGGTCGGAATCATGCCCTTATCCGCGACGCGCTTGGGACGGGCGTCGATCAGCAGGTAGCTGGCCTTGTCGTCGATCAGCTTTTTAATATGGGCCGCTGAAACCGATATCATGCCGCCTTTCTCTTTCCAGTCAGGCATGCCGGCCGGATAGACCTTGATCTGTGTGTAGCCTAGTTTTTCGGCTTTGAAGGCTGAGTTGTGGCTGAGAGGGCATTCCAGTCCGCCACAGTAAAAAATCAGCAGCGTCGACTTGTCGGCAGGCAATTTGTCCACGAGTTTGTCGAATTGCGTGTCGGGAATGTTGATCGCTGCCGGAAGGTGGCCGGGATCGTACTGTCTCGCCGCCGGGCGCGAATCGATGATGGCCACGCCTTTCTTCGGCGGAATATCGACGTTATCGCGGACGAATTCAAAGCCGACCAGTGCCTTGTTGTACCAACCGTCACGTGGCGCAATCGGCGCGTCCGCAGCGAAGGACGGCGAACCCAGAAGGACAAACAGACTGGCCGCAAGCACGGCCGTGAAACCAGTACGCGTAATGTTCATGATGCGCTCCCTATCAGGTGGTTAGCTGCAACTGGCCGGGGCATCACCATCCTTGGCGCCCTTGATCAAAAATGCCCTGATGTCTTCGAGCAGATCCTGTTCCGGCACCTCGGCGAATTTCTCGGCAGCCTTGTTAGCAGATTTGATGCTGTCACGGTAAGTCTTGGTCACGTACTGCTTCACGGTATCCTTGCCCTTGGCATGCTTGTCGGCCTGCAGATAACTCTTCCACTCGGCCATCGTCTTCGAACTTGGGTTGACCTGTCCGATCGGCAGCGCCACATGGCAGGACGTGCACACACTGCGGTAATAGATGCGGCCGCGCTTCCAGTCACCGTCGTAGGCGCTTGACGGAATGGCCATGCCCGACAGCGCAAGCGTTGCCAGTACCGTTGCGAAGGGTTTTATGAGTTTCATGGGTATCGCTCCGTTTGATTGAAAACCAGTTCGACGGGAAAGCTCAGTCGATTTCTTCCCAGCCCGTAATCATCGCTTTGAGATGTGCTGTCAGGGTGTGGCCTGTCGTGACGAGATACAGGTGGCTGATCAGGAAGGCGAGCATGAAGAAAGCGCCGATGGTATGGCCGACCGCCACCCATTCGAGGCGTAGACTCGTCAGCCCCCATGCCGCCCAGCTACCGTGGAAGAGATAGAGCCAGCCGGTAATCCAGATCAACGGGCTGACGAACAGCAGGATGCCGAGATAGGTCAGTCGTTGCAGCGGATTGTGCTTGTTGAGTGAACTCGGCTTGAAGGGATGGGGCTCGCGCCGGAAAATGCCCGAAGAATAGTACTGCGCTACCACCAACACTTTTTCCGTCGTCGGAATGTAATGCCGCCATTCGCCGGTTGTCAGGTGCCAGAAGATGGCAAAAATCCACAAGCCGATCAGCGACCATGCCGCGAAACTATGGTAACTGACGGCCTTGGCGAATCCCAGCAGCGAGTAGCTGCCATGAATTTCGAAACCGGTCAGCAACATGAAAATGATCAGGCCCGCCTGCGACCAGTGCCAGAAACGCTCGAAAGCCTTGAAAATGTAGACGCGTTCTCCCATGAGTCCTCTCCTCAATGCTTGCGACGCGAGACGATGCGCAGGAACCCGTGTCCGAGCGAACCGATCAGCGATAACCACACGATTCCCCAACCTATGGAATCCACCAACCGGTGGGTGTCACGTCCCGGAATATAGACACCGTCGATACCTGCCAACCGTCCGTTCCTGCTGTGACACTCGGTGCAGGCCAGCGCCTTGTCTTTCGGTGCGACCATGTGTGTGATCGGCCAGAACATCTCGGTCTCGAGAAAATCCACCTTGCCGGAAAATGGCAGGCCCACTTCCTTCATCCCTGTCTCGATCGCCTTGTCCCAGACCAGATTTTTCCAGTAGTTGGTATCGTCGTTTCCGGCGGTATGAGGCTTGACCAGTGTCTTGTTCTCTGGATCGTAGGGTTGCGTACCGCGAAACACCTTGACCGGCCAGATCAGCGATTTGCCATCGTCCGGGCTGCCGCCGAGCGAGTTGATCTTGGTCACGCCATTGGCCTTGTCCACCTTGTCGGTGACCAGCGTGTATTTGACGTCACCGTTGAACCAGAAGTATTCCGGCTTCACGTTTTCGGCCAGTTCGAAGGAACCCTTGCGCGATTCGTAGATGATGTGACCCTTGGCGTCCTTGCGGGTAATCTGCTGGCCATTGGCGTCGCGCTCGCCGGCTTTCGACCAGTCCCAGCGCATTTTGGTGGGCACGCCACCGCGCGCATACTCGGGGATGTGGCAAGTCTGACAGGCCACCTTGGTTGCGTGCTGGTTCAGTCGCTCATTCTGTTTATGCGGTGTGTTGTCATGACAGGAGACACAGGTTGCCGGGTTACTCTTGTCGTCCTTACCCCGGATATGAGCCCCCCCCTTGTCCATCGCCGTTGGCGTGTAGCGACTGCCGGCCACGTCATGACTGGCGGTCTTGTGACAGGTCGCGCAAGTGAAGTCGAGTCCGGTGGCATCCATGTGAACGTCGAGATCCCTGTCCGGCGCGGCCAGTGAGCTGTCGAGGTCGCCGTGCTTGACGCCATCGCCGCCGCCACCGAAGAAATGACAGGCACCACAGGTGTCACGGCTGGTTTTGCCGACCTTCTGTGCCACCTTGACGATATCGATGCCCTTGATGATCTTGCCAGATCCCGGCGGCATCTCCGTGTCCTTGAGGACCGGATTGCCCGCCATGCCCGAAGGCTTTTTGTAAATACCCGACGTGTCGTGACAGACGAGGCAATCGACATTTTCCTCGGCAGCAAAATCGAAGCCTTTATCCTTCCAACCGTATCCAATGTGACAACTCATGCAGCCGGAGTTGTTTGACGCCACGGAAATGCAGAAATTGTTGATGACGTCTTTCTTGCCAAGCTTCTGCCCGCTGGCTGGATTTTGGTATTCCCACGTCCAGTGCTTGGTTCGCTGAATTTGTCCGGCCGCTTCGGTGTGGCAGGCAAGGCAGGCTTTCGTCACTTCCTGCGGTGTCCGAAATTCGCGCTGCAACTCGGCAAATTTAGAATGATCTGCCGTTGTCGTCAGTTTCACCGGCCTTGGCCCATCCGCCGCCAGAGCGGCCAGACACCAGCCGGCGATCAGCGCA
>CAYUYI010000002.1:15726-29852 GCA_964448995.1 uncultured Propionivibrio sp.
GCCGAACCGTGAAGGAGTTGGGTACGATCGGTTAGACTGTCGATCCGGTATTTACGAAGGAATCCATCCCATGCGAGGAAATCTGAGCGCCATCGTGCTAATTCTGGCCGGTTGCATTGCGCTGGCCCACAACCTGGGGTATCTGAATGTCAACCTGGCGCAACTGACGCGGACCTGGTGGCCACTGATTCTGATCGCACTTGGCATCGGCTTCTTCTTTACGCCGGGCAGTGGCCGGCGTAAATGATGTCGCTCGGGCGAGTTTCCCGGCGGCCCCTAATCGTGACGAACAAGCAGCAATGAGGTCGGTGCCCTAACGGCCAGTTTGACCCCGACCCCCTCACTGAAAATACGACCCACACCACGCGAGTCGCTGAGGCCGACGATCAACAGGTCAGCCTGCCAGTCTTCGGCGGCGCGAGCGAGCAAATCGGCGGTGTTATCGTGTTCGGAATCGACCACTCGAATTTCGGCATCGATACCGGCTTCACGCGCTGTCGCGACGGCCTTGTCGAGAAACTCCCTGGCGGTCGCTCGTAGCGAAGCAACGACCGGGGCCACGCCATCCGGCAACGCGACGCGCGCACCGTGCTGGGCCAGCGGTGTTTGATCGAGGGCGTGGCAGAGGGCCAGTTTTGCGTCGAACTGGCGTGCCAATGCGAGCGCCGTGGCGAACACCGTGCTGGTGGCAAACTGGTCATCGATCCCCGCCATAATCCGCGCGTACATGACAGACTCCTTTCGTCGGGGCCTTCAACCGCCTTTCAACCGCAACGGCAAGCCCGCCGCCACCAGGGTCACGCGGTCGCAAACAGCGGCAACCCGCTGATTGAGGCGTCCCTGTTCGTCGGCAAACAGCCGCGACACAGCATGCATCGGCACCACGCCACACCCGACCTCGTTGGACACCATGATCACTTGCCCGGGTAACTCGGGCAACGTTTCGATCAAAGCCCTTGTTTCTTCCGAAAACAACCGGCAATCAATCGCCTGCCCGGCCTCGGCCTGCCGCGCCGCCTCACCCGCGAACAGCAGATTTGATAACCACAGCGTCAGACAATCAACGAGCAGACAGGTATCTGACCGCGCATGGCGGTGAAGAGTTTCCGCCAGATTCAGCGGCGACTCGACGAGCCCCCAATCTGCCGGTCGGCGGGCTCTGTGCACCGCAACCCGGCGTTCCATTTCACCGTCAAGCACTTGTGCCGTGGCGACGTACACGACACGCAATCCGCTCTCGTCCGCGAGCCGTTCGGCGTGGGCACTTTTGCCCGAACGGGCCCCACCAATGATCAGTTCTCTCATGGGGCTAGCTTAGCACGAGAGCCCTGGGTCTATAATGACGCGCTCCCGAGCCGCCCTTCCTGCGGCACCGCCTTGCTGATACCAACGAACCGAACATCATGTCCCTGCGCTCCGAACTCGAAACCCTGGCTGGCGCCATCCGTTTTTTCACTCGCCTGCCATTACCGGGCACCCTTGGACACAGCGGCGTCGCACTGACCAAGGCGATTCGCTATTTTCCGTTGGCTGGCGCCCTCGTCGCTGCCATCGCTGCGCTGGTGTTCGCCCTGTGCATGCTGTTCTGGCCGAAGACGCTGGCGGTTCTCGCCGCCATCACCACGGTGATCTACCTTACCGGTGCCATCCACGAGGATGGTTGGGGCGACATGGTCGACGGATTCGGCGGCGGCTGGGACAAGCAGCGCATCCTCGACATCATGAAGGATTCGTGCATGGGCAGTTTCGGCGTGACGTCGCTGATCATTGTGTTGTTGGCCCGCTTTCTGGCACTGGTCGAGATTGACATTGCCCAGATTCCGGCGGCACTCGTCGCGGGTCACGCTTTTTCCCGAGGGTGTTCCACCGCCATTCTGGCAACCATGGATTACGTGCGTGACGAGGGCAAAGCCAAGCCCTTCGACAATCATCTCGGCGTCGGCGGCATCGCCTGTGCCGGTCTGACGGCGTTGTTGCCGCTCGCGATGCTCCCGTTCGTGCAGGTGGTTCCGGCGGTCGCCGGTGCGTTGCTGGCCACGCTGTGGCTGGCACGATTGTTCAAGAAGCGTATTGGCGGCTATACCGGCGACTGCCTCGGCGCCACGCAGCAACTGGCAGAAATCGCCTTCTACGGGGGCTTGCTGTGCAAGTTTTCCTGATCCGCCATCCTCGCCCGATCATCGGCCGCGGAATCTGCTATGGGCGGCTGGATGTTGACTGCGAAGATCCGCAACCGATCGCGCTCGGCCTGCGGCCGCAGATCCCGGCCGGCACGCCGGTCATTTCCAGCCCGCTGCGTCGCGCTCGCGTCCTGGCGCAAGCCCTCGATCCGTGCGCCAGCGTTGACGAGCGCCTGAGCGAGATCGATTTTGGTGAATGGGAGGGTCGCCCGTGGGACGATATCGACCGCACCGCGCTCGACGCCTGGGCGGCCGACGTCCTGCATTTTGTGCCGCCCAGGGGCGAATCGGTCGCCCAGCTGCAGGCGCGTGCGCTGGATTTTGCGGAATCGCTCGATCTGCCGGCGGTCGCGCTCGTCGCCCATGCCGGCATCCTGCGCGCGCTGGTCGGGCATTGGCAGCGGTTGCCGGCCGACGAGTGGACGCGCTTGCAATTCGAGTTCGGTGGTCTCACCGAACTGACGTGCTAATCACGAATGAGACTCCCGGTTCCCGCGCCCGACGCCCTGGCCAGCAGTGAAGCGCTGACGCGACGAATCGTGGCCGAGATCGACGCCGGCGGCGGCTGGATCGGTTTTGACCGTTTCATGAGCCTTGCGCTGTATGCGCCGGGTCTGGGCTACTACTCGGGAGGTGCGCACAAATTCGGCGCCGCGGGCGACTTTGTCACCGCGCCGGAAATTTCGCCAGCCTTCGGCGCTGCGCTTGCCTGCCAGATTCAGCAGGTGATGGCGCTCAGCGCGCCGTACCTTCTGGAAGTCGGTGCCGGTTCGGGGCGCCTGGCGGCCGATCTGCTGGGCGAACTGGAACGGCGCAACGCCTTGCCGGAAAGCTACGCCATCCTGGATTTGTCAGGCGAACTGCGCGCGCGTCAGCGCGAAACCATTACCAGGGCCGTCCCCCATCTGCTCGGGCGCGTCACCTGGCTTGATCGCCTGCCCGACCAATTCGACGGGCTGGTTCTCGCCAATGAATTGCTCGATGCATTGCCCGTGCAGTTAGTGCGCTGGGCGAATGGTGCAATTTTCGAACGCGGCGTCGCCTGGCAAAACGACAGTTTTTGCTGGCACGATCGGCCGGCCAGCGGACGCCTGCTTGAATCCGCCCGGAAGCTTGCCGAAGAATTGACCATGCCAGCGGACTACGTCAGCGAAATCGGGTTGGCTGCCTCGGACTGGACTGCCACCTGGGGCAGCATCCTCGGATGCGGCGCACTGCTGCTGATCGACTACGGCTTTCCGCGCCACGAGTTCTATCACGAGCAACGCGATAGCGGCACGCTGATGTGCCACTACCGCCACCACGCGCACGGCGATCCGTTCTTCCTGCCTGGCCTGCAGGACATCACCGCGCACATCGATTTCACCGCCATCGTCGAGGCCGGCGTCGACGCCGGCCTCGATTTCCTCGGCTATACCCTGCAGGCGAACTTCCTGCTCAACTGCGGTATCGGCGACTGGCTGGCACGTACGGAGCGTGACAGCACGGTGGCGCGTCTGGCGCAGGCCCGCGCCGTCAATAAGCTGATCTCGCCCGCCGAGATGGGCGAACTGTTCAAGGTCATGGCCCTTGGCAAGGGCGTCGATGAAGCCTTGCTCGGCTTCGTAGTGGGCGATCGCAGCGAAACACTCTAGACTGAAGACTGAAAGAAGTATCAGGATTCTCCTGTGTCCCTTCCGTCAGACCGCAGGGAAGGAAAACGATGACCGCCCGTCGCCTCTCAATCCGCATCCGCTTTCGCACACGTGTTCGGTGGCTCGTCGCTGTGCTGTGTTGCGGTTGGCTGGCATTCGGCGTCCGCGCCGCCGAACCGGTTGTGATTGTCTTCGACGCGGACAATCCACCGTTCATGTTCGGTCTTAACGACCACCCGGCGGGCATCTATCCGGCCCTGGTATCGGCCGCCATGGAGCGCGCCAGCATCCCGGTCAGGCTGGAGATCAGACCATGGAAGCGTGCCCTGGCTGAGGGCGAAACCGGCAAGAGCGGGATTGGCGGCATCTATCAAAACGAAGAACGGGCCCGAAAGTACGATTTCAGTGACCCGATCATGACTGAAAATATCGTGGTGTATTTCAATCGCGCGACGCCGATCGATTTCCGCACGGTATCGGATCTCCAGGGCAAGACAATCGGCGTGATTCGTGGTTGGAGTTATGGCGACGCCTTCGATGCCGCTCGACGAAACGGCCTGTTCATGGTCGAGGAAGTCTCCGGCGACCGATCCAACTTCATGAAGCTGGCCGACGGTCGGTTAGACGCGATTCTGTCGATCGAAGAATCGGGTCAGGCCACGATCGCCGCCGCAGGATTGAGCAATATTGGACAAAGCCGGTCCTATCTGGCATCGAACAAGGCCTATCTGGCGTTTGCCAAATCCGCGCAGCGGAAGGATATTCTCGCCGGATTCAACAAAGCGCTCTCGGCCATGCGTCACGACGGTACGTTCGACCGAATCGTTGCGCGCGAATTGGCGCGGTGATGCACAAACCGAGGTCGCCGTAACGTTTAACGACGCCTAGTCACGCCCGCACGCCAGGCTGACCGCGGCGATCCGGGCGGCGTTGACGCGCTCCGGAATCTGAGCCTTGTCGGCGCACTCGCGGGCGATCATGCCTGCATCGACCGAGCGCGCCGCCGCGAGTGCTTGTCGGAAATAATCTGGCTCGGGTACCGGTTTGTCTTCCCAGCCGAGGCGGCCGTGGAAATCGCAATCACACGCCTGCAGCAGTTGTTCGAAGCGCTCCGGCCGTCGCAGTGCGTCTGCCCGCTCGAGCAGACGGACGAGGGTTGTGGCGCGTAATTCGCGGCCGCGCCGGATGTCTCCGTGATAACGCGCAACCAGCCGCGCCAGATCGCGGCATCCGGTCGGCACCCGCCAGCGGTCGCAAACGTCCTCAACCAGCTTGACGCTACGGGCCTCATGGCCGGGGTGCCGGGGCAGGTCGCTGGCGGGCGTGGTGCCCTTGCCCAGGTCGTGCAGCAGCACGGCAAAGCGTACCGGCAGGTCGTAGCCGTGGCTTGCCGTGCAATCGAGCGCCATCATCACGTGGATGCCGGTATCAATTTCAGGATGATAATCGGCGCGCTGGGGCACGCCGAAAAGACGGTCAAGTTCGGGGATAAGCCGGGCGAGTGCGCCACATTCACGTAGCACGGTGAACATTCGTGACGGGCGTTTCTCCAGCAGGCCGCGCGACACCTCCTGCCAGATACGTTCGGCAACCAGATGATCGACTTCGCCCTCATCAACCATCCGTCGCATTAGCCCGACCGTTTCAGGCGCAATGCTGAAATCGGCGAAGCGCGCGGCGAAGCGCGCCAACCGCAGAATCCGCACCGGATCTTCGACGAAAGCGGGCCCGACATGGCGAAGAACCCGCGCTTCCAGATCGGCAATGCCGCCGAACGGATCGATCAGCGTGCCGTCGGCCGATTTGGCGATGGCGTTGATGGTCAGGTCACGGCGGGCCAGATCGTCTTCGAGCCTGACCTCCGGTGCCGCATGGAAAACAAAGCCGGTGTAGCCATGCCCGCTCTTGCGCTCGGTGCGAGCGAGCGCGTACTCCTCGTGCGTTTCGGGATGCAGGAAAACCGGGAAGTCACGCCCGACCGGCTTGAATCCTCTGGCTCGCAGCGCGTCCGGCGTCGCACCGACGACCACATAGTCGCGATCCTGCACCGGCAGTCCGAGCAGTTCGTCGCGGACTGCTCCGCCCACCATGTAGATCTGCATGCCTGGCTCGCCTAGACTTCTTCCGCCACCGCGCCGGCCCGCCAGTCCTGCATCGCCGGCAAAGCCGCCATCATTTCCATCCAGGCCTTGGCCTCCGGCGGCAGGGACACGGCATAGGTCAGAAAGCGCCAGACCACGGGCGCATACATCGCGTCGGCGATCGAGAACGTCCCGAACAGAAACGGCCCGTGCGCGCCGAAACGTTTACGGCACCCCTGCCAGATCGACACGATGCGCGCGATGTCGGCGTCGGCACCGGCGGTACGGCGATCATGCGGTTTGTAGGCGCTCACCTCCATCGGCAGATCGTGGCGAAGAGAGGTGAAACCCGAATGCATCTCGGCACTCACTGCACGCGCTTCGGCGCGCACCTTGGCCTCGGCTGGCCATAGTGCCGGGACCTTTTCGGCGAGATACTCGCAGATCGCGAGCGAATCCCAGATGACCGTCTCTCCGTCGATCAGACAGGGGACCTTGCCCGATGGCGAATGCTTGAGGATTTCCGCTTTGGTGCCCGGTTCGCGCAGGCGCACGGGAATTTCCTCGAAAGGCAGTCCGGCCTGCTTGAGCACGAGCCATGGACGCAGGCTCCAGGAGGAATAATTGCGATCGCCAATCACCAGCTTCATCATGACAGAGACTCCAGAACAAAAAAAGGATCGATCAGTGCCGTAACAGATAGCCCGGCACGACATCTTCCAACGCAGCGGGCTGCCAGCCGGGATAATCGTGGCGGCCATCGGTCACGTTTGCGACCTGCATCGACCGCAGATTATCGGGGGTCATCGGTGGATTGGGCAACAGGCCGAGCAGCTGTGCCTGCAGTGATGCGAGCCATGTCGGGAGCGCGATGATCAATCGGCGTCGGCCGATCTGCATTGCCGTGAATGCGACCAGTTCACGCAAGGTATAAACCTTCGGCCCGCCGAGTTCGTAAACCCCGCCAATCGTTGCTGCATTGACCAGCGAATCACAGATCGCCCCGGCAACGTCACCGACAAACACCGGCTGGAAGCGTGCTTCGGCGCCGCCAAGCGGCATCACCGGAAAGATGCGCAAGAGGCCGGCAAACAGGTTCAGAAAGGCATCGTTGGGCCCGAAGATCACCGACGGACGGAAAATGGTCAGGTCGAGATCACCGTTCGTCGCCAGCAACGCGTTCTCGCCGGCGGCTTTTGAGCGCAGGTAGGCGGAAGGTGCGTCGGTTGCGGCGCACAACGCGCTGATATGCACCAGACGACGGACCCCGTTCGCGCGCATTGCCGTGACGATCCGTTTCGGCAACTCGACATGCGCGGCCGCAAACCCGGCGCCATACGGCATCCCAGGGTCGCGGTCGTGCAGGATGCCGACCAGATTGACCACGGCATCGGCACCTGCCAGCAGCGTCGACAGTGCTTGGGGATCGTTGCTGTCGGCTTCGACGAAATCGGCCTCCGGCCGGGGCGTCGGCCACTTGCAGTGGCGGCGGTCGCGCGTCGGCACAGTCACGCGAATGCCGCGTTCAGCGAGCTGCCGGGCCAACCAGCCGCCGACAAAACCACTGCCGCCGATCAGCACCACTCTCTTGAGCCTCATGCGTATCCTCGACGCCGGATTCGGAAGTCTCCGATTCTACGGCAGGTCAGGGTTTTTCGTTTCCCCGTTGGCGACACGCGGTCCGACCGTGCCGAGTCGCCCCTTGAGCGTTTGCGGCCGCCCCTCGAACAACGCCGAGTAGTACACCGCATTGCTCATCACCTTCTTGACGTAATCCCGCGTTTCGGTGAATGGGATCGTTTCGGCATAGATCGCACCTTCCAGCGGCTGATCCGCGCGCCATTTCCGTGCCCGTCCAGGCCCGGCGTTGTAGGCCGCCGAGGCCAGGACCGGATGGTTGTCGAGATCTTCCATGACCAGTCGCATGTAGCTCGTGCCGAGCAGCAGGTTGGTCTCGGTATCGTTGACCTTGCCGTGGTGGTAATCGGTCAGTCCGATCTTTTTGGCCACCCAGCGGGCTGTCGCCGGCATCAACTGCATCAGGCCGGAGGCACCGACGGAGGATTTGGCGTTGGTGATGAAACGACTCTCCTGACGCATCAGGCCGTAAACCCAGGCGTCATCGAGCGACTGGTTGCGTGCCGCCGGACGCACCTGCTCGCTGAACGGGGAGAGATAGCGCAGCGAGTAGTCGTGCTCCTCCTTCGTGCGGTCGGCGGCAGCGATGGCGCGGTCATAGACGTCGGCCTGACGGGCAATTTCGGCCGCGGCCAGCAATTCGCGGTCGCTCATTCCGCGCAAGCCCCAGTTCCATTCACGGACGCCCTCGGTACGCATGTTCAGGCGTAGCAGTGCCAGTCCGCGGCGAATGCCGGTCAGTTCGGAAACCTTTGCCATCTCCTCGCGCGTCGGCGCGGTTGTTTTCGGCGGCACGCTGATCCGGCGACCGAGTTCCTCGTCGGCCAGGTTGCCGTAGAAATTTGGCTGTCCGGCAATCCGCGCATACAACTGGTTGGCGTCCTCCACGCGTCCGCCGGCCCGGTAGGCTCGTCCGAGCCAATACGTCCAGACGGGTTGTGCGGCCAGTGATGCCGGCATCTTCTCGATGGTGGTGCGGACGGCGCCCCAGTCTTGCGCACGCAACGCCGCGCGCACTTTCCACTGCGCCGCTTCTTCGGCGAGCGGCGCGTCACCCGCTTTGCGGAACCAGGCCAGTGCTTCGCCCATGTGGCGTTGCGCCGCCTGCCAGCCGATTTGCCCCCATGCCCAGCCTTTCTCGCCGGACTGCAGGTTGTTTTCGATCCGCTCCAGCTGCTCGGCAGCCATGCGCGGATCGTTGCGCGCAATACGGCTGATCGCGAGCGCGGCGAGTTCGCGGTTCATGCGTTTGGAGAATGCCGCCGGCGCCAGCTTGACCAGCCACGGCAGCGGCGTATCGCTGACCGCCAGCGCCACCTTGGCCTCCGGTGTCTGACTGGGCGGCAGGTAATTCATGCTGTAGCGTGCCGCACTCATCTTGTTCGCTTCGACCTGGCGGCGAATGCGTGCCCAGACCTCATCGGCCAGAACGCGCTTCTCCAGGATCAGCGCTTCGAGGACCGGATAGCAGGCTTCGGGCGGCTCGATCAAGTTCAGCCAGAGCGGCATCGCTTCGTCGAGCATCGTCGCATCGCCTTTGGCACGGCGGCTCTGCAATGCGTAGCACGCCACATCCTGCTCGGGTTGCTGCAGGGCCGGAAACTCGGCATCGAAATCGGTCCACTGTTGCTGCCGCCCGAGCAGTTTGAGCCAGTCGCTGCGAAGCTTCTCGGCGAGATAGCTCCTGTCGTTGCGTTGCAGGAAGCGCCGGATCTCCGTCGGGTCAGCCGTGTTGAGATCGAGCAACAGGCGCCAATAGTCGACGTAAACTTCAAGCTCATGGCCATGCAGCTCTGGCGCAATGCGCTCCAGCTTGGCCTTGTCGCCAACTTTCACCGCGTCGCGCGCGGCGAGAAAGCGGTCGTCCGGGGCCGCCTCGGCATGAAAAATGAAGCTCGATAAAAGCAGGAAGGAAACAACGGAACGTGCGGAACAAAACTTCATGATAAGCTGAAACACCCGTAAATACTGCCTTCGAGCATACCACATGGACGGTATCCCCAGTCCGGAAAAATCAGCGGACATGACCAGTGAATCGGTCAGCAGCGGCCGTCGCCTGCTGCGGAAGAACGCGCTGGCGGCGCGTGAGGCACTGATTTCCGTGCAGTACGAAAATTTCTCGGCCGCCGTTCGCGAGCATCTGGCGCAAGCGTTTCCGCAACTCGCGACGCAGCGCGTCGGTTTCTGCTGGCCGATCCGCAACGAGCCGGACCTGCGGCCGCTGATGCAGCGCTGGCGGACGGCCGGGCATCCCGGTTTCATGGCGTTGCTGCCGGTGGTCACTGCGCCCGAGCAGCCGCTGCTTTTCCGTGCCTGGCAGCCAGGCTGCGCGATGATCGAAGACCGCTACGGTATTGCCACCCCCGTCGAGGGCGCTTTCATCGTTCCCGAGGTGCTGTTGATCCCGGTCAACGCTTTCGATGCCCAAGGCTATCGGCTTGGGTATGGCGGTGGTTTCTTCGACCGCACTCTGGCTGCGTTACGGCCACGGCCCCTGGCGATCGGCGTGGGTTTCGAATTGGCGCGGGTCGACACCATTCATCCGTGTGCTCATGACACGAGGCTCGATGCGGTCGTCACCTAAACCGGCGTTTTCCGCCCCGAGGGCTGATCCGGTTTACCGGCACGGGGTTTTCGGGAAAATCTCAGCCGGATTGCTCGCTCGAGCAACGGTGTGGCACTGACTGGGCAATGGCCTTGAGGTGAGCGAGCAGGTCGGCGTAGTCGACGGCAAATGCAGTCAGATCGGCGGTGTGGCGTTCGCCTGCCCGCAGGCTGCGCTGAAGATCGATGCAGCGTTGCTGCATTTCCTCGGCGCCGAGCGCTCCAAGCAACGACTTGGCTTCGTGGATCAGGCCGGCCAACGCCGAATCGTCGTGAGCGCAGAGCGCTTCACGGATTTCCACGCCCCGATCGGCGCGCTCGATGGCGATTCGCCGGGCGAGGCTGGCGTAAAGGTCGCGGCGCCCCATCATGCGCGAAATGGCGGCAGCCACATCGACGCCCGGAATCGAGCCGATCCCGGCAATCATCGCCTCGACCTCGGCTTCGGCCACTTTGGCAGCGGGTTGCGACACCTGCGCGGGCCGATTCATCGCCGGCCGGGTGTCATCGATCGCTGCAACCGCCGGCAGATGCCGAATCAGGGTTGGAAACATGTCGTCCGGATCGATCGGCTTGGCAATATAGTCATTCATTCCGGCTGCCAGGCACCGCTCGCGGTCGCCTTCGAGCGCGTTGGCCGTCAGCGCGATGATTGGCAGGTTGGCGAATTTTGGCGCTTTGCGAATCTCTTCGGTCGCCTCGAAGCCATCCATCACTGGCAAATGCACGTCCATGAGCACGATGTCGAAAGACTGGCGATCGAGAAATTGCAGGGCCTGACGTCCGTCGCAGGCGATGGTTACGCGCGCGCCGATCATTTCCAGCAGCCCCTGTACCACCTCCTGATTGATCGGGTTGTCCTCGACAAGCAGGATGGCGCGTCCCACCAGGCAATCCCGGTCGGCATGGGCCGCGACGGTTTCGGTCTTGTGAGCATGGTCCGGGTCGAACAATCGCGCGACCACATCGGCAACTTCCGATGGCATCGCCGGTTTGGACAGCATCATGTCGACGTGGGCGCGATCGATCTGGTCGGGCAATTCCTGCGCGCCGGAAATCATCAATACCACCGCCGCGGGGGCGCCAACCCAGGTACGCCGATACAGCACCGATGCCAGCGCCTCGCCGCCTATCCCCGGCATTTTCCAATCGAGAAAGATGGCCGCGAACGGATCGTTCTCACGCTCGGCGGCAGCAATTCGTTCGAGCATGGCATCGCGTCCGGCGGCGCTTTCGACGCGCAACGCGAACGCACGCAGCAATGTACACAGGCGATCGTTTGCGGAGGCGTTGTCGTCGACCACCAGAACGCGGCCTTCGAAGTTCAGGTCCGGCAGAACAGGTGTCGCATCGGCAACGCTCAGCGACAAATCGAGCGAAAAGACGCTGCCGCGCCCCAATTGGGAACGGACACCGACCTTGCCACCCATCAGCTCGGCGAGATTGCGGCTGATGGCCAACCCGAGCCCGGTTCCCTCGAAACGCCGGGACATCGAGCCATCGAGTTGCTGGAACGGCGAGAACAGCAGTGGCAGCTTGTCTTCCGCGATGCCGATGCCCGTATCCTCGATCTCGAAGCGCAAACCGATCCGGCTCCCATCGGCGGAGAGGGCGCGCACGCGCAAGGAGACCTCGCCGGTGTCGGTGAACTTGACGGCGTTATTGGCGAAATTGATCAGGATCTGGCTGATACGGATTGAATCGCCGATGAGTCGACGGGGCAAGGGCGCCTCGATGTCGATGATCAGTTCCAGCCCTTTGGTATCGGACCGCTCCAACACCAGGCCCGCGACGTGGCCGAGCATGTTCTCCAGAATGAATTCGCTGATGTCGATTGGCAGTTTGCCGGCTTCAATCTTGGACAAATCGAGAATGTCATTGACGATTGCCAGCAGGTGCCGGCTCGATGCCTGAATGCGGCCGATGTAGTGGGCCACGCGCGGTGCCGTGTTGATATGTGCCGCCAGATGGCTCATGCCGATGATGGCATTGAGGGGGGTGCGAATTTCGTGGCTCATGTTGGCGAGAAATTCGGCTTTGGCGCGACTGGCCGCTTCGGCCAGGTCTCTGGCAGCGGCAAGCTGAAGCGTACGCTCGGTCACCTTGTCTTCCAGCGTGCGTGTCAGTTCTTCAAGCTCGTGCTGGGTGCGAATCTGCTCGGTGATGTTCAGGCCGACCGTGCCGACAGCGACGACCGCATCATCGGCACCGAGCACCGGGAAACGGACGATACTGCAAATGGCTTCGCTGCCGTCCTCGGCATGCTTGGTGTGAATGCGATGGAGCGGCTGCCCGGTACGCACGACTTCCTGATGTTCGGCTTCGCGCTCACTGGCTTCGGGCCCCGGGTAGAGTTCGGCATCGGTCTTGCCGAGCACGTAGCCCGGGGCCTCGTTGAAGGACGCCTCATAGACCGGATTGGCCATCAGGTAGCGGCCAGCCGCGCTCTTCATGTGCAGTTCGGCGGGAATGTAGTCGCGGAAAGCGGCCAGTTGTTGTTCGCTGCGCGCCAGGGAAAAACGCGAGCGCAGGTCGAGCCAGGTGAGCGCGGCGATGAGCAGAACGCCCAGCGCAATCAGCGCAATCAGGGCATTGCGGGCGAAGCGATAGGAGCGAAACGCCTCGTCCATATCCACTTCGATGATGATGCCCATGCCCGTATCCGGCAGCCAGCGCCCTGCCCCGACCACCTGACGGCCGCGATAATCGGCGTAGTTTTCGATCAGCCCGGTATGTAGCGACTCGTGCTGCATCAGGCGATCCACCACTTCGGTTAGCGGCCGGCCGGGTGCCTCGTCGCTGCGGCCCTGCTCCCCGCCCTGCCGGGCCGAAAGGCGAAACAGGCTCCAGCCGGCCTCGGTATTCGGCGGCGCCTTGAGCCGGCGCTCGAAGCGGATCGGAGAAAGAATCTGGCCGTTCGCGTCGATGGCATACGCTTCGCCGGTCAGCCCGGGACGCCCGGCGCGCAGGAGTTGATAGAGTCGCAACAGCGGATTTTCACTGAGGCACAGAAACCCCAGCAGATGCAGCCCGCGATCGATGCGTACGCAGGCGAGCTGGAAGGCGGTGACGGGCGGGTTTTCAATATCCACCCCGGCGGCCGGGAAACGGCCGGCGGTCGGTGGCGTCATCGAGCTGCCAAGCAGTTCGGCACGGCGCAAGGCCTCCTGGGTCGACTGCAGCGGTTCCTTGCCGACCATTTCTCGCGTTCCCGCAGCGATGATGCGTGTGCCGTCCGCTGAAATCAGGGCGTAGTCCTCGAACCCCCGACTCTTGTACAGCGGTGTGATCCAGGCGCGGAAGCGTTCGTGCAGGGCGCGCTCGTGCGGCCGGGCGAGCAGGCCGAGCGCCAGCACACGGTGCTGCGGTTCGTCGACAATCAGTTTGACGCGATGGGCCGAGTCCTGGCCCAACAGGCCGAGCACCCGATCCATGGTTTCCAGGTTGCTCAGGATATGGTCGCCCAGATTGCGCCGGTATTCGTTGCCGCTGACCCGCAGCACGACCACCCCGGCCACGACGAGCAGAACGACGGCCAGCACGGCGAGCAGCAGGCGACGGCGAAAATCCTTGCGCGAGATATTCATGGTTCGCGACCCGGGTTCAACAACGATTCATACAGACGGCCAGATAACGAATAAGGCCTGCGAATAAGCACAGGCGGCCCGATATCCTACTATGACGCCGACCGGAAATTCATGCGCTTCGCTGTTCCGGTCGTCGTTGGCAAAACGGCGGCGAAGCGCCTGTCCGCACCTCGCCGCCGTCGATTCGAAGCCACCCGCTGCCCTAGATGAACCAGCGCATCGGTACCAGAACCAGTGACGGGAACAGCGTCAGCAAGGCCAGCACGATCAGTTCGGCGATCATGAACGGCATGACGCCGACGATGACCTCGTCCATCCTGATTTTGGCGACCCCGCAAATCACGTTGAGCGTCGTCCCCACCGGCGGCGTAATCAGGCCGATGGCGTTGTTGATGATGAAAA
>CAYUYI010000003.1:0-25964 GCA_964448995.1 uncultured Propionivibrio sp.
GTCATTCAACTGTCGGTGGCTCCGGTGTTTCTGCTGACTTCGATCGCCACAATGATCAACGCCATGAATACGCGTCTCAGCCGGATCGTTGATCGTCGCCGCGTGGTGATTGAGCGACGCAAGTCCAGCGATCAGGGGCAGAACACTGAATCGGATCTCGAACTCACAACCTTGAGCCGGCGCAGTTACCTTTCCTACCTCGGTATTTTATTTGCAGTGCTGTCGGCGTTGCTGATCTGCCTGGTCATGATCGGCGCTTTCATCGGCGCTTTGATTTCCGTCGATTTGTCGAAAACTGTTGCCGTCGTTTTCATCCTTGCGCTTTCCGCCGTCGTGGTTGCACTTGGCTTGTTTTTGCGCGAAGTTTATCTTGGTGTCAGCGTCGGTACGCACGTCTCGCACTAAGCCCTGTTTCGTCGTGGTAATTCTCTCTCGTGCACGGGGAATCCCGCTGCCTTTTCTGTTGCGATAGAATCGCGCCTTTTTGGGGAAACAGATCATGCTGGAACGCTTCTTCGGGCTTTCCGAACATGGTACGACCGTACGTACTGAGGTCATGGCCGGGGTAACGACCTTCCTGACCATGGCCTACATCATTTTCGTCAACCCCGACATTCTTTCGGTGTCGGGCATGCCCCGCGATGCGGTGTTTGTCGCGACTTGTGTGGCTGCGGCCATCGGCTCCGCAATTATGGGGCTCTACGCGAACTATCCGATTGCGCTGGCACCGGGCATGGGCTTGAATGCCTATTTTGCCTTTGCCGTAGTCAAAGGGATGGGCTTTACCTGGCAGGCGGCGCTGGGGGCGGTATTCATTTCGGGGTTGCTGTTCATTATCGTGAGCCTGTTCAAGGTGCGGGAGGCCATCGTCAATGCGATTCCCCGTTCGCTCAAGTTCGCTATCTCGGCAGGTATCGGTCTCTTTCTGGCGATCATCGGCCTTAAGAGTGCCGGCATCATTACGTCCCATCCGGCGACACTGCTCACGCTTGGCGATCTGCACAATCCTGGAACACTGCTGGCCATTGGCGGTTTCATCCTGATTGTTGCGCTTGAACAACGCAAGGTGCCCGGGGCGCTGATCGTCGGGATCCTCGCAGTAACGGTGGCTTCGGTGGCGATGGGACTTTCGCCTTTCAGCGGCGTTGTGGCGCCGCCGCCCTCCATCATGCCGACGCTGTTTCAAATGGACATCGCCGGTGCCCTCAATGCCGGCCTGCTGACGGTGGTGCTGACCTTCTTCATGGTCGAACTGTTCGATGCTTCTGGGACACTGATCGGTGTCTGCCATCGCGCCGGCCTGCTCGATGCGGAGGGGCGGTTGCCGCGACTGAAGCGCGCGCTGCTGGCCGATTCAAGCGCGATTGTTGCCGGTTCGATGCTGGGTACCTCGTCGACAACCGCTTATGTCGAATCCGCAGCGGGAACCGCAGTTGGCGGACGCACCGGCCTGACGGCCGTGGTCGTCGCCTTGTTGTTCCTGGCCTCGATCGTGTTCGCGCCGCTGGCCGGCACCGTACCTGCCTATGCGACCGCACCGGCCTTGTGCTACGTGGCGGTGCTGATGATCCGGGGATTGGCCGAGATCGACTGGGAAGATTTGACCGAGACGGCACCTGCCGTCGTCACGGCGATCACCATGCCGTTTACCTTTTCCATCGCGCATGGCATTGCCTTCGGCTTCATTACCTTCGCCGCCATCAAGATTCTGGCGGGCAGGGCGCGTGAACTCTCGCCGATGGTTGCGGGGATCGCAGTCCTGTTCGTGTTCAAGTTCGCTTTTCTTTAAGCGTCAGACCAATCGGTATGGTAGCGGTGGCGTCGGGCATCGATCGGCCGAGACCACGATCGTTGTCCGACCTGTTCTTCTCCTTTACCTGGCTGGCCCTGCAGGGGTTCGGCGGCGTACTTGCCGTCGTACAGTATGAACTGGTCGAGCGTAAACGCTGGTTGACGCCTGAAGAGTTTGTCGAGGACTGGGCGGTCGCCCAGATCCTGCCAGGACCGAACGTTGTCAATATCGCCATGATGATCGGTAGCCGCTATTTCGGCTTGGCCGGCGCGATCATGGCGATGGCGGGAATGCTCGTAATCCCGCTAGTGTTATTGCTGATCCTTGCGGTGACATATCAGCAATTTTCCGATTTGCCGGCAGTGGCTGGCGCATTGCGGGGCATGGGGGCAGTTGCTGCCGGTTTGATTATGGCGACCGGGATCAAAATGCTTCCAGCACTGCGAAAGAATCCACTGGGCATCCCGCTTTGTGTGATCTTCGCCATGGCATGTTTCTTCTGCATTGCCATCATGCGCTGGCCGCTCGCCTACGTCTTGTTCGGTCTTGGCGTGATCGCCTGCTTCTTGGCCTATCGGAAACTCAAGTCATGAATCCGCCCGTCCTCGATTTACAGTGGCAGGATTGGCTAACCCTTTTTCTGAACTACATGATGCTCTCGCTGATTTCGATCGGTGGCGTCATCACCACGGTGCCAGAGATGTATCGCTTTCTGGTCGATCAGAAACATTGGCTGATGGATGCACAATTCAATGGCTCGATTGCGCTCGCACAGGCGGCGCCAGGCCCCAATGTGTTGTTTGTCGCCTTGCTCGGATGGAATATCGGCCTGAACGCTGGCGGATATGGCTGGGCGATTCTTGGCATGCTGACGACGTTGATTGGCGTTCTGCTACCGAGTACCACGCTGACCTATCTGGCAGCACGATGGGGGCATCGCAATCGGGAGCGACCGGTGGTGTGCGCATTCAAGCAAGGCATGGGGCCGATAGTCATCGCCTTGCTCATCGCCACTGGTTGGCTTCTCGCCGGCGCACACCGGCAAATGCAGGAGAACTGGCCGTTGTGGCTACTGTCTGCAATGACCGTCGTGATCGTGACAAAAACGCGTGTGCACATCCTTTGGCTGCTGGCGGTGGGTGCGATATTTGGTGCCTTGGGCCTGGTCTAGTTGTTCCTAGCGCTGGTCAGGCTGTCATCGGGTTGGAAGATCGTACTGAATATCGTGCCCTTCATCGGGTTTTCGTGGCGGGTCATTCGCAGCCCGTTCTTTTGATAGCCTTCGCCATTCTCGCCGTGCGTTGAGGTGAAACCAGTACGCTTACCACTCGGCGACCGAGCCGTCCGCGTGACGCCAGACAGGGTTACGCCAATTCACGGCGCTGGCGCTGCGCTCGATGACCAGCGCTTCGTTGATTTCAACACCCAGGCCCGGCTTGCATGGTGGAAGCATGTGACCGTCGTGGAAGCGGAAGTCTTCCGGGTTGAGCACATAGTCGAGGAGTTCGGCGCCCTGGTTGTAGTGGATGCCCATGCTTTGCTCCTGCAGCATGGCGTTGTGCGCGACGAAGTCGAGATGCAGGCAGGCGGCCAGCGCCAGCGGGCCGAGTGGGCAGTGCGGCGCCAGCGCGACGTCGTAGGCCTCGGCCATCGCGGCAATCTTGTGGCATTCAGTGATCCCGCCGGCGTGCGAGAGATCGGGTTGCACAATTGAGATACCGCCGGCCGCGAAGACGCGCTTGAAGTCGAAACGCGAGAACATGCGCTCGCCGGCTGCCAAGGGGATCGACGTGGTTTCGGCGAGGCGAGGGTAGTATTCCGCCTGTTCCGGCAGCACCGGTTCTTCGATGAATAGCGGGCGAAAGGGTGCTAACTCGCGGATCAGGATCTTGGCCATCGGTGCCGTTACGCGACCGTGAAAGTCGAGGCCGAACTCAATCTGGTTGCCGAAAGCGCCGCGGATTTCGGCGACGGTCGCAACGGCGTTATCGACCTTGCGACTGGTATCGATCAGCGCCATTTCCTCGCAGCCATTCAGTTTGAAAGTGTCGAAACCGATTTCTTGCAATTTTCGAATGCCAGTGATGATGTCGGTGGGACGGTCGCCGCCGACCCAGCTATACATCTTCATCCGGTCACGCACGAGTCCGCCGAGCAGTTCGTAAACCGGCACTCCAAGCACTTTGCCTTTGATGTCCCAGAGTGCCTGGTCAATGCCGGCAATCGCGCTCATCAGGATCGGTCCGCCGCGATAAAAGCCACCGCGATACAGGGTTTGCCAGAGATCGTTGATACGTGCGGGGTCGTGGCCGATCAGATAGTCCGAGAATTCGTGTACCGCCGTTTCAACCGTGCGTGCCCGGCCTTCGAGGACGGGTTCTCCCCAGCCTGTGACGCCTTCGTCCGTCTCGATCTTGAGGAACATCCAGCGCGGCGGAAGGCGATAGGTCGTCAGGCGGGTGATCTTCATGTCGTGGAATCCGTGATTGATGAAGCGTGTTGGCGTGTGTCTCGCGCCATGGCTGTCGTACCGGCCTGGGAATTGTCGTGCGGCTTACAGGACCGATAGCCAACCGCCATCGACGTAAATGATCTGTCCGTTGACGTAGTTGGCGGCCTCGGAGGCCAGATAGACGGCCGTGCCTGCCAGTTCATCCGGCTTTCCCCAGCGCCCAGCGGGGTTGCTGCTGCGGACCCAGGCGTCGAATTCGGCATTTTCAATCAGGGCGGTATTCATCTCGGTGAGGATGTAACCGGGGCCGATCGCGTTGGCCTGGATGTTGTGTTTGGCCCATTCGGCGGCCATCGATCGTGTCAGCATCTTGATGCCGCCTTTGGCGGCGGTGTAGGGCGCGACGGTTGCCCGGGCGGCTTCGCTGGTGAGCGAACCGATGTTGATGATCTTGCCGCGGTTGCGTGGAATCATGCGCTTGGCGGCTTCTCGTCCAACGATGAAGGCTCCCGTGAGATTGGTGTCGATGACGCGTTGCCAGTCCTTGACGTCAAGTTCGACCATCGGCTTGCGGAATTGGATGCCGGCGTTGTTGATGAGGATGTCGACAGCGACATCGCGTGCGTCCAGGCTGGCGAACGCGCGCGTGACGGCCTCTTCGTCAACCACGTCGAAGACGATGCCCTCAGCACAATGGCCGGCGGCCTTAAGCTTGGCGACGGCTTCATCGACAGCCGTTTGCTGGCGACCGTTGATGATGACGTTGGCGCCGGCCACTGCCAGTCCTTCGGCCAGCGAATAACCGATGCCGCGGACAGAGCCGGTGATCAGTGCGGTGCGACCGCGCAAATCGAACAGGGGGGACATGGGAGTTTCTCCTGAGATCGAACGTTCAAAAATCGGATGTCACGTTGCTATGGGGTATGCAAGGTGCCGTCAGCGAGCCGCGTTTGCGTCCAGGTGGTGACGGTGTTCTCGCAGGGGTATTTGGCGGCTTCAGTTTCGTTGAGTTCGACGCCCAGGCCTGGTTTCTCGTTGGCGTAGACGTAGCCCTTGCGGAATTCCGGCAGGCCGGGGAAGACGTCGAGCAGCGCTTCGCGCGGGCCTTTGAGTTCCTGAATGACGAAGTTCGGCGGCTCGGTGCCGGACCATTCCTGCACGCCGAAATTGCGCGCGGCGAGGTCGATGTGGATGTTTGCCGCGTGCGCCATCGGCGACATGTCGCCCGGGCCGTGCCAGGCGGTACGCACGCCGAACTGCTCGGCAAAGATCTGCAGCTTGCGGCCGGGCGTGATGCCGCCGATCTGACTCAGATGCACGCGGACGTAGTCGATCAGGCGTTCGACGATCAGCGTTTTCCATTCGAAGGGGTGATTGAACAGTTCGCCCTGCGCCAGCGGGATGTTGGTTTTGGTACGCAACTGACGCAGCCAATCGCCTTCTTCAAGCGGAATGGCGTCTTCGAGGAAGAAGAGGTCGAATGGCTCCATTTCGCAAGCGAACTTGATCGCCTCGATCGGTTTCAGGCGCTCGTGCACGTCGTGGCAGAGCTGCACGTCCCAGCCGACACGACTGCGGATGCCCTCGAACAGTTTGAGCGTCTCGCGCATGTATTTTTTGCCGTCGAGGTAGATGCCGTCGGGTGCGCCGGTCGGTGCCGACGCAGGCGCCTTGCCGAAACTGCTCCCTCCGTAACCGCCGCTCTGGCAGCGGATGTGTGTGATGCCCTGTTCACGATATTTCTGAATGTTGTCGCACAGTTCGGCGAGATCCTTGCCGTCGGCGTGGCGGTAGATCGGCACGCCCTCGCGCACCTTGCCGCCGAAGAGTTGGTAGAGCGGCATGTTGGCCTGCTTGCCCTTGATGTCCCACAACGCCATGTCGATGCCGGAAATGGCGTTGTTCTCGATCGGGCCGTTGCGCCAGTAGGCATTCTGGTGCATCAGCTGCCAGATTTCCTCGATGGCCTCAGCGTCGCGTCCGACGAGGAGCGGCTTCAGGTATTCCTCGATCAAGCATTTGACGGCGACATGCCGGTAGGCAAAAGTGGCGCAGCCCAAGCCATACAGGCCGGGCTGATTCGTCTCAACCTTAACAACCACCAGATTGATGCCTTCCGGCGCTGTCAGGATGACCTTGATATCTGTGATCCGCGTTGCCATGCGTGACTTCCTCGATTGTTAGAACGTCAGCTGAACTTTCATGTGGGCCTTGCGGTCCGCGGCCATTTCGAAGGCTTCGACAGCGCGCTCGAACGGCACGGTGGCCGTGATGATTGGTTTGACGTTGATGCGACCTTCCTTGATCAGGCGGGCGGCCAGCGCGTATTCGGTGTGGAAGCGGAAAGCGCCCTGGAAGCAGATTTCCTTGCCGACGAGGGCGTTGATCGGGATCGGCACTTCGCCCGTGACGCCGACCTGGACCAGCGTGCCGCGCGGACGCAGCACCGGCAGCACATCCTTGATCACCACGCCGGCGCCGGTGCATTCGATGGCGACATCGAAGTAGCCCTTGTCAGCCGTGAATTCTTCGGTACCCAGCCCCGGCGCTTGCGCGACATTGATGGTGCGGGTGGCGCCCATCTCAGTCGCTTTCTTCAAGGCAGCATCGTGCAGATCGGTAGCCACGACTTCCAGCGCGCCGGCGTAGCGCGCGGCGGCGATGACGAGCGCGCCGATCGGGCCGGAACCGGTGACCAACACCTTCTTGCCGGTTAGCGATCCGGCCTGGCGGACGGCATGCAGTGCGACAGACAGCGGTTCGCAACAGGCCGCTTCACCGAGCGACACCGTGTTGCCGACCGGTTCGCACTGGAATTCACCGACGACGATCAGTTCGCGGAAGGCGCCCTGGCTGTGCGGAATGCGCATGGCGCTGCCGTAGAACCACATGTCGAGGCAGTGCTGTTGTTCGCCAGCCAGGCAGAACTTGCACTTGCCGCAGGGGCGGCTTGGATTCAGCGCGATGCGGTCGCCCGGATTGACCTTGGTGACTTTGCTGCCGACGGCCTCAACCGTACCGGCGACTTCGTGACCGAGAACGATCGGCTGCTTGACGCGCACGACGCCGAAACCGCCATCGAGGTAGTAGTGCAGGTCGGAGCCGCAGATACCACCCGCACCGATGCGCACCAGGACCTGGTCGTCGGCCATATCGGCGACGGGCACCGATTCGATGCGCAAATCCTTTTCCGAATGAAGCACACAAGCCCGCGATTCCATTGTCTGTCTCCTGTCAATCAATTGAATGTTTGGTTTTAATCCCGGCGATTGTTGTCTGCCGGTCGATTCCGCCATGGGAGTTTTGCCCGGCGATGCACGGCCATGGGCACCACGCCGTATTCTGCCGTTGATACATTGTCCATCAGGCTGCATGCCGCAATCTGCTCCTGGCGAGCTTCCATTCGGCGCTGCCGGGCGGCGATCAGTTCCCGACGCTCGTCGAATAACGGCGCCGGAAGCGTATGAAGTTCACCGCGCAGGAATGCGTCGCGATCGAGTAGGTCGATACGTTTTTCGCTGAGGCGCACCCAAAGCAGGTCGCCGTTGGCCAGTGTGCCAATACCGCCACCTTCGAAAGCTTCCGGCACCATGTGGCCGACGCAGGCGCCTTTGGTGACGCCGGAATAGCGCCCGTCGGTGATCATGATTGAGGTCTTCTCGACCACGCCGTGATGGCGCAGATATTGGCTTGGTGCGAACATTTCCGGCATGCCGAAGGCCTTGGGACCTTGCCCGGCGATAACGAATGCGAAGGAGAGCGTGCCGTTGGCGATCATCTCAGCGACGTTTTCTTCTGCCGGCGCGTGGTTGAAACGGCGCAACGCCGCCAGTAGATCGGGCGTCAGTTCCGGCATATTGCCTAACGTCTCGACGAGATTGCTGGAGTGCAGTTCGCTGTTGCACGGATGCTCGTTCTCGTAATAGCGCACCACGAAGACATGCCCGTCGAACCGTTGATACTGCGCGGTTGCCATGCCGGAGACCTTCAGCGTGCAGGATGAGAAGAAATTGCCACGCAGGATGTCGGTGCCGGAGATGTCACGCACCGGGTGGATGCGGATCACCGAGCGTTCCTGCGGCAGTTGCGGCGAAACCGGCTGGATGATCGTCTGCAACCGTTCGCGCCAGGTCTGGCCGGAGACGGTTGGGGCGTTCAGATCCATCGGCACGCGTAGCGTATCGAGTACCTTGTAGATGCTGGTCATGCCGTGATGTTGTCCGGCCAGCCATTGCTGGGCGAGCACGTAGGTGTCACGGTTGTCGGTCAGGCTGTGCGCAAAAATGTCGGGAACTGGATGTTCGTCGCGGATGGACTCGTAATCGAATAGCGAGACGTCGAAGCCGGCATGGCGCATCACGGCTGGCATGTGCAACATCAGATTACTCGAACTGCCAGTCGCATTATGCACGCGGATGGCGTTGGCGTAGTTACGCGCGAGAATGTCGCAAACGGCATATTCAGGCTTGTTGATCAGGCGGAAGAGGCGATCGACATTGCGGGCGACCAACGCGGTTTCCGGTTCGTCGATCAGCAACTCGGCTTCTGGAGGTACGAAGCCCAGGGCCGAAACGAGGGTGCGTGATGAGTTGCCGCTCCCGTTGAAGGCGCAGATACCGCCCTTTTCGTCGCAGGTGGCGGCGGCCAGTTCGTTGAGGATGGTGCGGGCCTCGATCGATTCGACCAGGCCATGCTCGACGGCACGGTTGAGCATGCCGAGAAACGCTTCGTCGGCGGAACATTGCAGAATGTAGCGGCAGTTTTCTTCGATGTCGTCGGCCAGTTGTTCATGGCCCGCCGCGCGCGCTTTTTCCTGGATGATTCTGAGTTTCTGGCGGGTGCCCTCGGGAATCTGGCCACCCTTGAGTACGTGCGACGGAACAAAGACGGCCCATACCGGCGCCGCGCCGCGCTCTGGTGCCCGGCGTGCGCGGTCGGCCGCGGCCAGGCCAGAGAGAATGCCGGTCGGCGTCTTGTCGCAGCCGGACAGGACATAAGCCGCGTGATAGCTGTGGCCTTCAAAATTAACGTTGACGGCCATCGCAGTGTGATTCCGCGAGGCGAGCGAGTAACTCTGGCCGATGTTGCTTTGTGCTGTGCCATCGCAAATGACGGGCAGACCGAAGGCGAACGGTACGCCACCGTTCTGCCAGATTCGTGCGGCTGCGCGCAGCGTGTGTTCTTGGTCGTAGAGGTGCGCGGGGTGGTCTGGTGAGCCAAAAATGATGCAGATGCGCGGTCGGTTACTCGTCAGCCGCTCGACAATCTTCTGCTGCGAAAAATCGCTGAGGCCGGCAAATCCCGCTTCATCCGATAAGAGTGCATCCGCGCGTTTAAGCAGCGCATGAACGGTGATTGGTTCGTTGGCCAGGCCCTGAATGCAGTCACGGTAGGGGTTGTCGTGCTCCTCGACGTATAACGACGAGAACTCAGGGGTGATCGTGTTGCTTTGGTCGTTCATGGCTTGGCTGATGTGCAAATGCAGTCGGCACGGATGGGTGAAAAAATGTTTGAGCTACAATACATTTGTAATTGTACTACAATAGCGTTGACATTGCACCATAGTTTGTCGCAGACTGTAGCTCATAAAAACATTAATGCCGGTACTGCCCACGGTTTGTTGGTGAAGCAATGTGCCGGGCAGGGGGTCGAAGGGCGGAACGCGAGTGTTGTGTGATCAGCATCGTCTGCCCCGCGGATCATTGCCGGAACCTCGTTGATGCCAGCGTTTGAGTGTGCCAAGGATCGTCATGGCGGCTGCGAACTTGGAAGTGGGTTTTTGTTGGAAAGCGTAAGAAAGGTGAGGTAAATCGAGATGGCATACGGACTTTCTATTCCCAGTCAAGGCGCGCTGGATTTCGTGTCGCTGGGAGCATTGATTCACCGCCTGGATCCGGGCATCGTTCCTTTTCGGCGTGCGACGCATTGCGATATCCACGTGAGCGGCGGCGAGTTTAATTGTGCGGCGAATCTTGCAACCTGCTTCGGCTTGAAGACCGGCATTGTGTCAGCGATGGTCGATTATCCCGTTGGCGAACTGATTGACTACGCCGTCCGGTCGATGGGCGTCAAGCCTTTCTACAAGCGCTTCAAGCACAACGGTGTCAATGGTCCGAATATGGCTACGGTCTATAGTGATCGCGGTCAGGGTGTGCGTCCGCCGGTCGTGTTCTACAACCGCGCAAACGAAGCCGCTGCCATGCTCAAGGCCGGTGATTTCAACTGGAAAGATATCTTTTCCGGTGGTGTGCGCTGGTTCCATTGCGGTGGCATTTACTCGGCCTTGTCGGCGACCACGCCAGACGTAATTGTCGAAGGAATGCAAGCGGCAAAGGCGGCCGGAGCGGTGGTGTCTTTCGACCTCAACTACAGGGCCAAACTCTGGAATATCGCCGGTGGCGAAGCGCACGCGGTGCGCGTGCTTGATCGCATCCTCAAATACGTCGACGTGCTGGTCGGAAACGAAGAGGATTTGCAAAAAAGCCTCGGAATTTCGGGGCCGGAAGTCGGCGCCAAGTCCAAGCTCGACCCGAGTGCGTTCTTCGGCATGATTGATGCCGTGATCGCCAAGCATCCTCAGATCAAGATTGTCGCGACGACACTGCGTGATGTGCATTCAACCAATCGTCACAGTTGGAGTGCGGTGGCCTGGATTGACGGCAAAACTTACACGGCACCGACCATCGAGCTCGATGTGCATGACCGCATCGGCGGCGGCGACGGGTTTGCCGCAGGCTTTTTTTATGGGTTGTTGAACAATGAGGCACCGCAGGAGGCGCTGAAACTCGGTTGGGCGCACGGTGCCTTGTTGACGACGTTTCCCGGTGACGTGTCGATGGCGACACCCGAAGAGGTCAGGGCGCTTGCCCAGGGCGGATCGGCACGGGTCCAGCGTTAGTTTGACCGGAAAAGTCGTCATGCAAAAAATCAGAACGGCGATCATCGGTTGTGGCAAGGTCAGCGATCTGCATGCCGAGGCGATGAAGTCTACACCGGAAGCCGAGTTCGTCGCCGTCTATAGCCGCAGTGCGGAAAAAGCCGAGCAATATGGCAAAAAATACGGCGTCAAGGGGTTTTGTAATATCCAGGACATGATTGTCTCGGCTAAGGTTGATGCTGTCGTGATCTGTACACCGCATCCGGCACATCGCGATGCGGCAATGGCTGCGGTCGAGGCGGGCTCGCATGTGCTGGTCGAGAAGCCGCTCGGTTCGGGGTTGCAGGATTGTGACGATGTGCTGGCTGCCGCAAAAAAAGCCGGGGTCAAGCTCGGCGTCGTTTGTCAGCGGCGTTTTTATGCACCGGTACAGCGATTGCGTCGTGCGATCGACGAAGGCAAGATCGGTCGGCCGGCTTTGGGGACGGTGTTGATGCTTGGCTGGCGCGACGAAAAATACTACGACAGTGATCCTTGGCGCGGCAAGTGGCAATCGGAAGGCGGTGGCGTGCTCGTCAATCAGGCGCCACATCAACTGGACTTGTTGCAATGGTTTATGGGACCCATCGACGAGTTGTTTGGTGTCTGGTCGAATCTCAATCACCCTTATATCGAAGTCGAAGATACTGCCGTGGCGATTGTGCGGTTCCGGAGTGGTGCGCTGGGTAATATCGTGGTGAGCAACTCGCAAAAGCCGGGGATCTTCGGCAAGGTCCATGTGCATGGGCAGAATGGCGCGTCGGTTGGTGTCCAGACGGACGGCGGCGCGATGTTTGTCGCCGGGATGTCATCGGTCGCCGAGCCGCCAGTGAACGATCTGTGGACGGTGCCCGGAGAAGAGCATTTGCTCGAACTCTGGCAACAACAGGATCGCAAAACATTCAACGGATTACCGAATGCTGTTGCTCACTATTTCCATTTGCAGATTCAGGATTTTCTGCGGGCGATCATCGAGGACAAAATGCCTCTGGTTAGCGGCGAGGATGGGCGCCGGACTGTCGAGATTTTTACGGCGATCTACCGTTCACAGAAGATGAATGCGCCGGTGAAATTTCCGCTGTTGCCGGAAGCCGCCGACCTCGATTATCGCGGCTATACGTCGAAGCCATTGCAATGACCATGTCAGGAGACAATCCGTGAAGGCCCTTGTGCTGAAGGAATACAACCAGTTCTCGTGTGAGGATGTACCGGTGCCTGAGATCGGTGCCGATGAGGTGTTGATCCGCGTGAAAGCGTGTGGCATTTGCGGTAGCGATGTGCATGGAATGGATGGTAGTACCGGGCGTCGGATTCCCCCCGTCATCATGGGACATGAAGCCTCAGGCATCATTGAGCGCGTCGGTTCGGGCGTTGCCGAGTGGTCGGTTGGCGAGCGAGTGACGTTTGATTCCACGGTCGTGACCCGGCAGGATTTCTATTCACAGAAGGGGGTCTTCAATCTCAGCGACTACCGCAGGGTACTTGGAGTGTCCTGCGCCGAATATCGACAGCATGGTGCGTTCGCGGAGTTTGTCGCGGTACCGCAGTCGGTGCTCTATCGGTTGCCGGATGGTCTGAGTTTCGAACAGGCGGCGATGGCCGAGCCGGTTTCGGTGGCGTTCCATGCGGTCAATCTCATTCCCAGCGAAATCAACGACAGCGCTATCGTCGTCGGTTGTGGAATGATCGGCCTCTTCGTCGTGCAAGCGCTGCGCATCAAGGGTTGCGGCACGATCATCGCAATTGATCTCGATCCGTCTCGTCTCGACATGGCGCTGAAATTCGGCGCTGATCATGCTTTCAGGGCAGATGATCCGGAGATTGTCGAGAAGGTACGCGCCGTCACGCGGGGGCGTGGTGCTGATATTGCCGTTGAGGTCGTCGGCATCACGCCGACCGTCAACCTCGCCATCAATGCCGTCCGCAAAGGCGGGAAAATCGGCTTGGTCGGTAATCTGTCGCCGAAGGTTGAATTGCCATTGCAGGTTGTCGTGACGCGCCAACTGACAATATATGGTTCGTGCGCTTCAGCGGGTGAATACCCGGCGTGTCTCGATATGATTGCCAGTGGCCGGGTAAAGGTGGATGAGATGATTTCGGCGGTTGTGTCCCTGGAGGAGGCTGGGACATGGTTCGATCGCTTGTATCGTGGCGAACCCGGGTTGATGAAGGTAATCGTTGCTCCGTGATTCCATTTTTAGCGTGTTCATGCCATGATCAAGACTGACCGTCTGATCAAAGATTTTGGAAAACAGATCGCACAAGGTGAATTCGAGCCCGGTTCTGCGTTGCCTTCCGAGGCAGACCTGTGCGTGCGTTTCCAGACTTCGCGCAACGTGATGCGAGAGGTGATCAAGGTGTTGTCCACCAAGCGCCTGATCGATGCACAGCGTCATCGCGGTTTGTTTGTGATGCCGAATGACCAGTGGAATTATCTCGATGCCGATGTGCTTGAGTGGGCCCTCGAAAAGGGGGCAAACAAGGAACTGATTTCTTCGCTGATCGAGGTGCGGAGCCTGATTGAGCCGACGATTTCACGCTGGGCCGCAGAGCGTGCCACGGCCATCGATCTCGTGGCGATCGAATCGAGCTACAACGAAATGGCGGCAAGTCGCAGCGATCCACCGGCTTTCCAGGAGGCGGATATCCGTTTCCATAACGCTATCCTGCTGGCGACGCACAATGTGGTCATTCAGCAATTGAGCGATGCCATCAGCGCACTGCAGCGTGCCATCTTCGAGTACACCTTTCGGACCGAGGATGAGCACATCACCCGGACAATCCAGGTTCATCAAGAATTGTTCGAAGCGATCCGGTGCAGGAACGCCAAGGCTGCCGAAGAGGCTTCGCTGCACATGGTGCTCGATACCGAGCGCCGGGCTGTTGCAGAGTTGGGCAAGGATGGGGTGTCAGTTTTGAGGTAGGCGTCTGCCGTGTTTTTACGGTTGACGGAAGCGTAGTTTTTGTGGGGTCAATTTCATTAACATAAGGAGGCAGCATGAGTAAGTCATTTTTCAAAAAAATTGCTATCGTGGCAGCGTTGAGTGCCCTCGCCAGCGGCAGCGCCTGGGCGGCGGTGACGGGGCGTGTTGGTCACGCCATGCCCGAGGATCACCCGCAAGCCAAGGCAATGAACAAATTCGTTGAACTGGCAGCGAAATACACCAACAACAATGTGCAGTTGAAGGCTTTCCACAGTGCCACGCTGGGCAGCGACGAGAAGCAGTTGCAGGCGGTACAGTCGGGAACGCAAGAGTTGTACATCGGGACGCTGGCGCCCTTCTCGGCGAAGGTCAAAGAAGTTCAAGTCTGGGATTTGCCGTTCCTGTTTGCCAACACCAAAGAGGTGTATGCCGTTCTCGATGGTGCGGCTTGCAAGAAGATTTTCGAGAAACTTGAGCCGATCGGTGTGCATGGCCTGATGTGGACCGGCATGGGGTTCCGTAATCTGTCCAACAGCAAGCGCCCGGTGACCAAGCTTGAAGACATCAATGGCCTGAAGATTCGTGTCATGGCCAATCCGGTGGCGCTGGAAACCTGGAAGACGCTCGGTGCCAATGCTGTGCCCATGGCGTTTGCCGAGGTATTCACGGCGCTGGAAATCAAGGCGATCGACGGGCAGGAAAATCCGCTGGTGCACATGTATTCGAACAAGATGCAGGAAGTGCAGAAATTCATTTCACTGTCCAACCACGTGTACACCCCGGTGGCATTGGTGGCTTCGAAGAAGTTCTGGGATGGCTTGAGCGCGGCTGACAAACAGGGCGTGCAGAAGGCGGCCGACGAAGCCAGGCTCCTGCAACGCCAACTGCTTGATGAGGGCGATAAGGACGTGATCAAGAAGTTCGGTGAGGCCGGCGTCAAGGTTGATGCCGTTCCGGCAGCGGAGTTGACCAAGATTCAAGAAAAAGTGAAGCCGGTCCTCGCCAAGTTCGCCCCGCAAATCGGTGAGGATTTCCTGAAGGAATTCCAGGCCGAAATCGAGAAGGTTCGCGCGGCCAAGTAAGCTCGACGGATCGGTGCCGGGTTGTTCTGTCCTCATGGCAACCCGGCTGGCCAGCTTGGGGCTTTCATGCCCAGGCTGGCCAGTTGCCAAACGTGCTCGGAATAGTGCGAGTGTTCCCTTGCAAGGAATTTTGTTATGAACGAATTTGTGCAAACGGTGAAGGGATGGTTTTACCGTCTGCTGGAAGTGGTGTTGGTGATCAGCATGGCGGTGATGTTCGTGCTGGTTTTTGTCAACGTCATGATGCGGATATTTTTGAATAGCGGGATTGATTTCGCTGAAGAGATACCGCGTTTCGCTTTCATCTGGATGACTTTTGTCGGTGCCGTGATCGGCATGCACCGGCATACCCACCTCGGCGTAGACATGGTTGTCGCTGCTCTGCCGGTGCTGGGGCGCAAGATCTGCTGGGGCATCAGCCAAGCCATCATGACCGTCTGTAGTCTTTACATGCTTTACGGCACTTGGATGCAACACGAGATTATTGAATCCAACGCTTCGCCCGTGCTGCAAATGAGCATGCTCTGGGTTTACGGGGTCAGCTACCTGACAGGGACCGCGATCACCATCATTTGTGTCTCAAATCTCATTCGCCTGTTCCTGGGGCAAGTTGATGAAAGCGAGCTGATCGACGTCCGGGAAGAGGGGATGGAAGAAGCGCAGGAAATCGAAAAGGAAATGGCCGAACAGGTCAGCCACGGAGGAACCAAGGCATGACCGTCTTCATCTTCATCACTTCCTTGCTGGCACTGATGGCGCTCGGCATGCCGGTCGCCTTCGCCCTGATCGGATGCGGCTTGTGCATGATGTACTTCATGGGCATGACCGACCCGCAGATCGTCATCCAGAATATGTGGGACGGTGCCAACAGCTTCCCGCTGCTCGCGGTTCCCTTCTTCATGCTGGCCGGGGAATTCATGAACGCAGGGGGCATGACCCGGCGCATCATCACCATGGCCATGGCCTGGGTAGGACACATCCGCGGCGGGCTGGGCTATGTGGCCGTCGCGGCGGCGATCATCATGGCGGCGCTGTCCGGATCCGCGGTGGCCGACACGGCTGCCTTGGCCTCCGTCCTCGTCCCGTTAATGCGCAACGCTGGTTACAACATCAATCGCTCCTGCGGCCTGATTGCCTGTGGCGGCATCATCGCCCCGATCATTCCGCCTTCGATCGGCTTCATTCTTTATGGTGTTACCGGCGGGGTGTCCATCACCAAGCTGTTCATCGCCGGTATCGTTCCGGGCGCCCTGATGGGGCTCTCCATCATGCTCGCTTGGCGGTGGTGTACCAAAAAGGACGAGATGCGGGTCGAAGCCAAGACCAGCATGACCGTCAAGCTCCAGGAGACGCGTAAAGCCGCTTGGGCGTTGGTGCTGCCGGTCGTCATCGTTGGCGGTCTGAAGATCGGAGTCTTTACGCCGACCGAGGCCGCAGTCATCGCTGCTGCCTACTCGCTGTTCGTCGGCTTGTGCATTTATCGCGAAATCAAGATCTCGCAACTGTTCGGCTTGTTCCTGCGGGCGGCTGAAACCACCGCGGTGATCATGTTCTTGGTGTCGGCAGCAGGCGTTTCCGCGTGGCTGATCACGGCGGCGGACATTCCCGGGCAACTGGCGCAGATGGTCGAGCCGTTCATGGGTAACAAGATGCTGCTGACCTTTGTGTTGATGTTGCTGGTGCTGATCGTCGGGACTGCGTTGGATATGACGCCGACGATCTTGATCATGACGCCGGTGCTGATGCCGGTGCTAAAGCAGGCCGGGATCGATCCGGTCTATTTTGGCGTGCTGTTCATGATCAACAACGCGATCGGGTTGGTCACTCCGCCAGTCGGTACGGTGCTCAACGTTGTCTGCGGCGTGGCCAGGATTCCGATGAGTGGGGCGATCAAAGGCGTAGTTCCGTTCATGATCGCCCAGACCGTCGTGCTTTTCCTGCTTGTCGCCGTTCCGGAAATCGTGATGCTTCCGCTCAAGTGGATGACCCGGTGATTTCATGAGCACGCTTTCGTGAATGCCGGGAAAGCAAGCCATTCGGGCCTCGCAGGAATGCGAGGCTTTTTTTTGAGTGTACCGATTGGATGGGCGGTCACGCCCGCCGAGGATTCTGTCGCTGTTGAGCGGTTATCGCTCTTTGGCTACTGAGCGCTGGCTGCGCGCGATGTAGATACCGCTACCAAGAAGGATCGCGATTCCTGCCAGCGACCATTGATCGGGGAAGTCGCCAAATACAAAGAAACCGATGGCGGCGACCCAAATCAGTTGTGAATAACTGAAGGGGGCCAGACGTGATGCCGGTGCATATTCGTAGGCCTTGATGAGGATCAGGTGACCCGCGCTCCCCAAGATCCCAATGCTTAAAAATGCGAGTGCATGCGACAGTTCATGCAGCGGCGTCCAGACACTGGGTAAAATGGCCAGCGGCAAAATTGACCCCACCAGTCCTGCATAGAAAATCGAGGTATAAGGACTTTCCAGGCCCGCCAGACGGCGCGTGAGCAATTGGTAGACGGCAAAGGACAGCGCGTTACCGATCGGCAGAAGCACCGCCCACGTGAATATATTGCTCCCAGGGCGGATGATGGTCAGGACGCCAAGGAATCCGCAACAAACGGCGATCCAGCGCCCCGTGTCGACTTTTTCTTTGAGAACGATTACGGACATCAGCGTGACGAAAATGGGGGCGAGATAGGCGATCGCGGTGCTCTCTGCCAGCGGCATGAATTTCAGCGCACTTACGAAAAAGACGGATCCCATGAGCAGCAGCAATCCGCGCAGACATTGAATGACAGGATGCTTCGTGCGTATCAGATCCATCCGTTGCTTTGGCCCGAGCGCCACGACGATGAACAGCAAGTGGAAGGTAAAACGAGCCCAGACGATCAGACCGATGGGGTAGAAGCGGGTCAAATACTTGGCCAGCAGGTCGCCGATGGAAAAAAATACGACAGCGGTCATGACCAGCAGAATTCCCCTGGATGCGCCGGTAGCGGGGGCTTGCATTTTATCCCGGGCCTTTCCGGACAGACCGGCACAAAGAATCTGGCAACTGGGCGAGCACGCGGAACGCGGTCTCTCTGAAAAGCATTGGGGACAAATCAATCAGTCAATAAAGGTTTGTACTATTCTAGTATTGTTTTTTGATGGAAAGGCGCTTGGTCTCAAAAAATCATCGACTTCCCGTTTGCTAGGTCCAAATGCATAGAGGCTGTCTGCCCGATGACGAAGCCACGCGCGAGTGCTGTTTTTGCGAAGACTGATTCAGTCTTGCTCGAAGATCCAGATTCGTCTTTCCTGCCGAGCGTCGGAAGCGTCCCAATCGTAGAAATCTTGCTCATCACTGATCTGCGTGCGCCGGCGGGGTTTGTGCCACCGCCGCTCATAACCGAGCGCCAGACTGGCGGGCATCGTGCATCTCCGTCGTTCTTTTCCACTTCGTCGTTCGAGTTGGATCGACATGGCCGTTCCTTTCGAAACATCGGTTGCCGCAGGCAGAGAATCAAAGATAGCACAGGCGATCTGAAACTCAAGCAAGATCGGGCAACCAGCCGGTCAATGCAGTCAATACCCTAACGTACCGTAACGCTTGCGTTATCGCCATCGGTTGCTGCCTCTTGGGTTCCGACGGTTTCTCCCTCTTGCATACGCGTCAAGTCTTTGCTGACAACCCGTGTTTGTTCATCGAGACCGGAGACCACTTCGATCAACCCATCCCTGACATCGCCCGTCTTGACTTCAAATGCAGCGATTCGGTTGTCCTGGTCGATCCGGAAAACCTGCGAAGCGCCGTCGCGGATCAGCACGGCCGTGGTGGGTAAAACCAATGCTTGTCTATGTCCAACGGTCAGTTCACCTGAAACCGAGAGGCCCGCCTTGAGATTCGTGTTCGATGGGAGGTCGACCATGGCCCAGCCTTTCTGGGTTTTGGGGTCGATGGTTGGCGAAATTTGCCGAATCTGTCCTTTGAAGGTTTCGCCGAGCGGGCTCTTGACGGTTGCCTCCTGCCCGATGGCAAGCTTGAGAAGTTGTTCTCCCCCGACCTCTGCTCGCCACTGAAGTCGTCCCTGGCGAATGATCCGGAACAATTCGCTGCCGGATTGAACGATGGCGCCTTCGGCAATCGAGCGCGAGGAAAGAATGCCGTCATCGGGGGCGACGATGGTTGCCAGGTCGAGGCGTGCCTGTTGTTTTTTGACCAACGCACGTGCTGCGGTCAGCCGGGCTTCTGCCGTGTGCTTCTGGGTCTCGTACAGGGTCAGTTCCTGCTTGCTCACGCCACCCGAAGGGGCCAATCGGTTGGCCCTTTCCAGTGTTGCAGCTGCTTGGGCAAGTGCTGCCTTGGCTTCGACCAGTTGCGCGTTGGCGGTGTCCAGTTCCGATTCGACGGTTGTGGCATTCAGACGGGCGAGCGTCTGTCCTTTTTTGACGGTGTCGCCGGTGTTGGCCAGAACATTGAGCACACGCAATCCGCCAACTTCTGAACTGATATGAACTTCCTGCCACGGTTGGATATTTCCTTGTGCCTCAATGTGGATGTTCCAGGTTACCCGTTTCGGCCTGATCAATTCAATTGAAGGCGGGATCGGCTCGGTTGGAGTTGTGCGCGGTGGCTCCATCCTTGTCTGTGGGTTCGTCACGTTATCCCCGGTGAGAGGGGGGGGCGACAATGTTTGGCCATGCGATGCGGCGGGAACTGCAACAATGGCGATTGTCATGACGGCGACTACGATCGTCAGCAGCGGTCGAGACAAGCGATTGACGGAGTGAACATTTAGCATGGGATGCTTTCAACCATCGTGACGATTCTCGTTCGATGTGTTTTTTTGTGAATAATCGCCGGGTTCATACTCGGCGGCCCCACCGGTCGCCCGGTTCAAGGCAACCCAGGCCTGCAGGCGTTCCAGTTGTACGCCGAGCAGCGTTTTCTGCGCAGAGAGCATGGCTCGTCGCGCATCTTCGAGTTCAAGGAGGTTGCTGGCGCCTTCACGATATCGCAACTCAACCGTGTCGAAAAACTGCTGATACTTCAATGCCGATATTCTGGCGTTTTCAGCACGCTCATGCGCTGCCGCGTAGCGCGTCAACGCATCCTCAACTTCCTGAATCGCTCGTCTGGCCATGGCCCTGAAGTTGGCCAAGGCTTCTTCGTATCGACTCGTTGCCAGCTTCGATGCTGCTTTTCGTCTTCCGCCATCAAAAATGGGGAGTGTGAGAGAGGGGCCGAAGGACCAGGTACCAAACGACAGAAGCCTACTGCCTTCCGATCCCGAAGCCGCATAGCCGAGCGTTCCATTCAGTGACAGGCGAGGGTAGCGGTCGGCCTCAGCCATGCCAATGTCGGCAGATGCCGCAGCCAGATTACGTTCGGCGGCACGGACGTCCGGTCGTTGCGTGAGCGCCTGTCCTGGAATGGCGATGCTAAAGTGTTTCGGAACCGGGAGGCGATCAAGGCCGGTCGGCATCTCTGCCAGAATTTGCATCAGGGTCGGACGAATGACGCCGGTCAGTCGGGTTAACAGGTTTTCAATCCTTTCGCATTGGGCACGGGTCTCGGCTGCTTGTGTTTTGGCTTCGGCAACCGAGGCCGAACTGCGGATTCCCTGATAGGGTGCGGTAAAACCGGCTTCAATGCTGTCGGTGGTGAGTTTTGCGGTGGCCTCGCGGGAAACGACGTCTTCTTGGCTGAGCGCCAGCTGCGATTGACAGGCGCGATGACTCAAGTACGCATCCGTGACATCCGCCGAAAGCGTGACCCGGGCATCGGCCAAGGTCGCGCGCTGGAAATCTTCGCGGGCCAAGGCGCCTTCCTTGGCGCGGCGAACTGCGCCAAATAGATCAATTTCCCAGGACGCATTCGCCGAAAACCAGGAATTACTGGTGGCTCCGGAACTATCCGTTGACTCGCGTTGGGCAGATCCGATGCCGCCGATCGAGGCGGCTCCCGCCGAGGCGGCTTGCGCGTAAACCGAACGCGATTGCTGCAGTCTGGCCACCGCCGCTTCCAGCGACGGGCTGCTCCTGAATGCCGCTGTGACGAGCTGATTGAGCGCCGAATCGGAAAGTTCTGTCCACCATGGCCCGCCCTGTGCCAGCTTCTCAGCGCTTTCCTCCGTTTCCGGCGGAATGTCCGTGCGTGAGGTCCACTGGTTTGGTACCTCGGTTTCCGGCAGTTTTGGCGTCACGTAGTCTGGTCCGACAACGGCACATCCGGACACTAGTACGGCAACGACACCAAGCACGATCCAATTAGGATGGCGCTTATTGTGATGGGGCATTGATTTCCAGTTTCAAGATTGGCGTGGATACGCGTAATGGCGTTGAAGGCGTATCGCTCATTTTTCTCGTGACATCGTTCAGCGAAAAGGCTGATGCAACCTTACGACCGTACCAACACAATTTCAAGTTACAACGTGTAACGGTTCCATGGAATTTGCAGCGGTGACAAAGCGCGTCGGATCACTGCGCAGGCGCTTTTGTACGGTCACAGCTGTTTTGGAGAGGCTCCTGGCGCGTGTCGGGCGTATCTGATCTGCTGGAGGGACAGATCAGATACGTGGGCCGCGGGGGTCAGTAACGTGCGTTGCCCGGTGTACGCGGGAAGGGGATGACGTCGCGCACGTTGGCGAGGCCCGTGATGTACGAAATTGTCCGCTCGAAACCGAGGCCAAAGCCAGCGTGCGGCACGGTGCCATAGCGGCGCAGATCGCGATACCAACTGTAATGTGCGGGATCGAGACCGACTTCGGTCATCCGCGCATCGAGCACATCGAGCCGTTCTTCGCGCTGCGATCCGCCGATGATCTCGCCGATGCCAGGTGCCAGCACGTCCATCGCGGCGACGGTCTTGCCATCATCGTTGAGGCGCATGTAGAACGCCTTGATTTCCTTCGGGTAGTTCATCAGCACCAACGGTCCCTTGACGTGCTTCTCTGCCAGATAGCGTTCGTGCTCGCTTTGCAGGTCGGTTCCCCAATGAACCGGATAGTCAAACTTATCCTTCGCCGCTTCGAGAATCTTGATGGCCTCGGTATAGTCCATGCGTACGAATTGGCTATCGACCATGCCTTGCAACTTGGCGATGATGCCTTTTTCGATGCGCTCATCGAAAAACTCCATGTCGTCGGCACGTTCCTCGAGCACAGCCTTGAAGACATACTTGAGCATGGCTTCGGCCAAAGCGGCGTCATCGGCCAGATTGGCAAAAGCAATTTCCGGTTCGACCATCCAGAATTCGGCAAGGTGCCGGCTGGTGTTCGAGTTCTCAGCGCGGAAGGTCGGTCCGAAGGTATAGACCTTCGACATCGCCATGCAATAGGTTTCGACGTTCAATTGGCCGGAGACCGTCAAGAAAGACTCGCGGCCGAAAAAATCCTTGGAAAAGTCAATTTTCCCATCTGCTGTTCGCGGCAGGTTCGCCATATCAAGCGTTGATACACGGAACAGTTCTCCGGCGCCCTCAGCGTCGGAAGCCGTGATGATTGGCGTATTAACCCAGAAAAAGCCCTGGTCGTTGAAAAAGCGATGAATGGCTTGCGCGATGGTGTGACGGACGCGCGTTGCAGCACCGATGACGTTGGTCCGCGAACGCAGATGCGCAACTTCTCGCAGGTACTCCATGGAATGCGGCTTGGGCTGGATCGGGTAAGTGTCCGGATCATCGACCCAGCCGACGACTTTGAGGTCGGTCGCCTGCATCTCGAAGGGCTGGCCCTTGGCCGGCGAGGGCACGATCATGCCGGTGGCCTCCACCGAGCAGCCGGCAGTCAGGTGCGCGACCTCGCTGGCGTAGTTCGCCAGCGTGCTCGGCGCGACAACCTGTACCGGGTTGAAGCACGAACCGTCCGAGAGATTGACGAACGAAATGCCGGCCTTCGAGTCTCGGCGGGTACGGACCCAGCCCTTGACGGTGACCGGTTGATCGGCTGGCGCCTGGCCGCCGAGGATTTGCTTGACGCTCAATGTGGTCATGTTTTGGTTGCCCTCGTGGAAAAACCCGGAGGCTTCGGTTGGAAACCCCGCGTGATTGGCGCCGTCTAATGGTTGTAAGTATCGAGGGCGCCGGGAGGATGTGGCCTCCTCGACAGGAATCGAACCTGTATCGCACGCTTAGGAGGCGTGTGCACTATCCATTATGCTACGAGGAGGTCAGGGCGCGTATTCTAGCGCGACAGGCGTCCCCGTCGCCACTTTTGAAGGAGAAATGTCATGCTCAAGCGCTGGTGGATATTCCTTTTGATGGTGTGTTCGATGCCGTTTGCCGTGGCTGACGAAATTCCGGTGGTGGGCAGTGCGGCCCCCGACTTTGCCCTGATGGACCAGAATGGACGCGAAATCACGCTGGAGAGCTTGCGGGGTAAATGGGTGGTGCTCTATTTCTATCCGAAAAACGATACACCGGGCTGCACCGAGGAAGCCTGCAACTTCCGCGACGATATTGCGCAACTCATGGCGCTCGGCGCGCAGGTGGTCGGCGTGAGTATTGCCGAAACGGTATCGAATGCTGATTTCGCCAAGAAATACCATTTGCCGTTCTCGTTGCTGGCCGACCGCGAAGGTCTCGTGGCCTAGCGTTACGGTGCCTACGCTGACTGGATGGTGGTACGTTTTGCCAAGCGTTACACGTTCCTGATCGATCCGCAGGGTAAAATCGCGAAAACCTACCTGAAGGTCGATACCTCCAAGCACTCCGCGGAGATCATTGTCGACCTGAAACAATTGAATCCCAGAGAAAAACAATAGCTTATCGCCATGCCGCACCTCATTCTGACCGACGCTTCGCTGGCCTTTGGCCATGTTCCATTGCTTGATCATGCTGATTTTCAACTCGAACCGGGCGAGCGCGTTGCGTTGATTGGCCGCAACGGGTGCGGAAAATCTTCGCTGCTTCGTGCCCTGGCAGGGCAGGGCGCGCTGGACGATGGGACGGTTTGGCGCCAACCCGGTTTGCGTTTGGGGTATGTGGCTCAGGAGCCCCCGTTCGATCCTGACTTCAGCGTTTTTGAGGCCGTCGTCGCCGGTATGGGTGAAGTTTCGGGGTTGTTGGCCGAATACCATGTGGTTTCGCATGCCATGGCCGCATCGGAAGAAAATCATGAGACGCTGCTTGATCGTCTGCATCACCTGCAGAGCGAACTGGAATCGCGCAATGCCTGGTCTTTCGAGGCGCAGGCAGAGCGTGTGATCCAGCGCTTCTCGCTCGATGCCGATTCCAAAGTGGGCACGCTGTCCGGCGGGCAAAAGAAACGCCTGGCGCTGGCTCAGGCGCTGGCGCTAACCCCCGATATCCTGCTGCTCGACGAGCCGACGAACCACCTCGACATCGGCGCCATTGAATGGCTGGAAGACATGCTCATGTCTTCCAGCGTGGCAATGGTCTTCATCACGCATGACCGGCGTTTCCTCGATCGCGTCGCGACGCGCATACTCGAACTCGACCGAGGGATTCTGCAATCTTTTCCCGGCAATTTCAGCACCTATCAGCTGCGCAAGGAACAAATGCTGCAGGATGAGGCAGTGCAGAACGCCAAGTTCGACAAGTTTCTGGCGCAGGAGGAAGTCTGGATTCGCAAGGGCGTCGAGGCGCGGCGAACGCGCAACGAAGGCCGCGTGCTGCGCCTTGAACAATTGCGGCGGGACCGCGCCGCACGACGCGATCGCCAGGGTAAAGTTGAATTGGCGCTCGACGCGGGCGAGAAGAGCGGCAAGCTGGTGGCCGAACTGATTGGCGTTTCGAAATGCTTCGGCGACAAACAGGTTGTGCGGGATTTCTCCTGTCGCCTCCAACGGGGCGACCGTGTTGGCGTCATCGGTCCGAACGGCGCCGGCAAGACGACGCTGCTGCGCCTGATTCTCGGTCAACTCGCGCCGGATGCGGGCACGGTACGGCTGGGTACCAAAATTGAAGTGGCCTATTTCGACCAGTTTCGAACGCAGCTTGACGAAGATGCCGCACTGGTCGACGTGATCTCGCCCGGTTCGGATTACGTCGAGATTGGCAACGAGAAGAAGCATGTTATTGGTTATTTAGGTGATTTCCTGTTCGCCCCCGAACGCGCCAGGTCGCCGGTTAAATCGCTGTCGGGTGGCGAGCGCAACCGCTTGCTGCTCGCCCGCCTCTTCGCGCGCCCAGCCAACGTGCTCGTGCTCGATGAACCGACCAACGACCTCGACATCGACACACTTGAACTGCTCGAACAACTACTGCTGGACTATTCAGGAACGCTCTTTCTCGTCAGTCACGACCGCGCATTCCTCGATAATGTCGTCACGCAGACGATCGCGCCGGAAGGTGACGGGGTCTGGCATGAGTATGCAGGGGGATATCAGGACTGGGCTGATTATCAGTCTCGGCGGCGTGCTGAAGCACCGGCAGGTGCTGAGAAACGCGTGCCCGAGCCTGTTGTCGCTGTCATTCCGAAAGTGAGGGCCGATGGTAAGCGTAAGCTGAGTTACAAGGAAACGCGTGAACTCGAGGAGCTACCGGGCCGGATTGCTGCGTTGGAAGACGAGCAAAAGACCATTACAAAGCGCCTTGAAGATCCGTCGTTGTACCAGTCGGAACCGCTCGAAGCGCAGCAGTTGTCCATGCGACTCAGCGAGATTGACGAAGAGCTGTTGGCGTTGTTGGAGCGTTGGGAAGTGTTGGAGGCCTGATGTTCGTAGTTTGCGACGTGGCATTCCTTCAGTCCGTCGCGTCCTTGTAACGATGGGCAATCGCTTCGAATTTATCGGCGACAGCGACCAAAGCATCCAGTATGTCGGGATCGAAGTGCTCGCCGCGTTCTGGGAGCATGATG
>CAYUYI010000004.1:0-14790 GCA_964448995.1 uncultured Propionivibrio sp.
TCGGCGGGCAGCCGAGCATCAACTGCGGATCGACCAGCGCCATATCCGGCATGAAATTGTCGTGACGCAACGAACTTTTGAATCCACTCGGCCCGACTACGCTGAGCACGGCATTCTTGGTCGCTTCGGCGCCCGTCCCTGACGATGTCGGCACGGCAGCGAACGCCACCTTGCGCCCGTCGTGCTTGCGCGTTTCCTGCCCTTCGAGAAAATCGCGCACAGAACCGTCCTGCGGCAACATCGCGGAAATTGCCTTGCCGGCATCGACCGCGCTGCCACCGCCGATACCGACCACCCAATCCGGGCAACGCATGCGGTACTGCGCCACGATCGCATCGACAAAATCAGGCGACGGCTCGCCATTCACCGCTTCGATGTCATAGCGGATGCCGGCATCGGCCAAGCCGCGTTCGAGTAACGAAAAGTACGCCGATCGGCGAAACGACGCAGCGCCGGTAATCAACAGGACCTGCTCGCCGCGTGCGCGCAGCAAGGCTGGAAGCTGTACCAGCTTGCCGGCGCCAAAATGCATCTCAGGCATGCGGGAAAAGACGAAACCGGTATCGAACGCCATTACAAACCTCCGCGACCACTCACTCGGCAAGACCACATAGCGGATGTGCCGGCAGCCCGGCTGCCACCCAGCCACGCATGTCCGATGGTAGCCGGGCAATGACGGCGAGCGCCGCTTCCTGACAATCGAACTCGGCGAATACGCAGGCACCAGACCCGCTCATGCGCGCCTCGCCGAACTGGGCCAGCCAGTCGATGTACTCGCCCACCACCGGAAAACGAGAGACGGCCACCGGTTCCAAATCATTGCCACCAAACCCCGGGCGCCACACTTCGGCGCGAATGGCCGGCGAATCGCGCCGCAACTCCGGCGCACCAAAGATTGCCGCCGTCGGCACCTGCACGGGCGGCTCCAGAACGACATACCAGGAGGGCGCCAAAACAACCGGCTGCAGCGACTCGCCGACGCCTTCGGCGAAGGCATTACGCCCAAAGAGAAAAACCGGCACATCGGCCCCCAGGCTCAGCCCGATTTCCTGCAAACGCTGGCGCGACAGTCCCAATTGCCACAGATGATTGAGCGCCAGCAACACCGTCGCCGCATCCGAACTGCCGCCACCGAGCCCGCCCCCCATCGGCAGGCGCTTTTCGACACAAATCTCAACCCCTTGGCGGCAACCCGTTTGCGCCTGCAGCAGGCGAGCCGCACGCAATGTCAGGTCATCTTCCGGCAGCACACCGGGCAGCGGTTTGGACAGTCGCAACTCGCCATCATGACGGGGGGAGAAATGCAATCGGTCGCCATGGTCGACAAAGCGAAACAAGGTCTGGAGCAGATGATAGCCATCTGCGCGACGACCAACGACGTGCAAAAAGAGATTGAGTTTGGCCGGCGCGGGATAGATACTCTCCCACCCCCAGGACACGAGCGAATTCATTGCGCCGTTTCCTCCACCGCAAGGCTGTGCCACTCCTGAACAAACACCCTCAATTCCAGAACTCCCTCACGCCGGGCAACGATGCGAACCGGCGGCGCGCCCGGATCCGAATCGCTGTATTCATAGTCAACCTCCCACGTATCCTGACGCAGATGAATGGCCCGGCCCTGCGCGTCGAAGCGTGCGTTCCCGGACGCCACCCGCCCGCGCACCCAATCGGCCAGCAACCCCAGTGGCAGCGAATAGCCGAGCACTTCCTGCGTCAAGGTGTCCGCATCCGGCGCCGAAAAGACCTTTCCATCGCCCGTCTTGAGCTGTGCGCCACGGGCGTCGGTCACGATTTCGGCAATTCCCTGCCCGAATGGCGAGGATAACAGCAGCTCACTCGAGACGCCGCGATAGGTCCAGCGCAGTCGTCCGGAATAGTTCTTCGAATCCTGAGAAAGCGAAAAACGCCCCTCCAGCGAAAAACGGTCAAGCGCTTCGCGCGAAGGCACGGCGGAAGAAGGCGCAAACGCCGTCGAGGCGCACCCGGAAACAAGCGACACGACCAGCCCGAGGGCGGCCAGACGAGCCACCGTTAATGCAGACATGAAAAGACTCACGGCAGGAACTTCTTGATCACCTCGCCCAGCGCTTCGTTCTCCGGATGCGTCCTCTGCGCATCGAGCCACACCTTGCGTGCCTCGTCACGACGATTCAGTGCCCACAGCACTTCGCCGATATGCGCGGCGATTTCCGGATCGTCTTTACGGGCATGGGCCTTTTCGAGATAGCCCAGCGCCGCCGACAGGTCACCCTGCCGATAAAGCACCCAGCCCATGCTGTCGAGGATGAAGTAGTCTTCCGGCGAAAGCGCGAGCGCCTTTTCGATCAAGACACGGGCCTCATCCAGCCTCAGGTTGCGATCGGCCAACGAATAGCCCAGCGCGTTGTAGCCTTGCGCACCTTCCGGACGCAACTCGATCAGCTTGCGCAGACGGGTCTCCATCAGTTCGAACTGACCAAGTTTCTCGGCAAGCAACGCCGACTCATAAAGCAGATCGGGCTGCTCGGGTTGCTTCGCCAGCAGGCTCTCGAGCAGCTCGAACGCGGCTCGTGGCTGTTTGGCGTCACGCAACAATCCAGCTTCGGCAATCCCCAATTGCACCCGCTCCTCGGCCGACGACGCCTTGGCGGAACTCAGTTGCCGACGCGCCTCGTCCAGATTGCCCTGATCGACGAGCAGCCGCGCGCCGCGCATCCGGGCCTGGATGTAATGTTCGCCACTGCTCACCCGCGCATAGTGCGCCAGCGCCTCGGCAAACTGCCGGCGCTCCTCGGCAATTTGCCCAAGGAAGAAATAGGCGTAGCTCTTGTCGGCAACCGGCAATGCCAAAAATCGGTTGAACTGTGTTTCGGCCTCCGTCAGATCGTTCTGCTGCAGGGCCAGGACACCGATTGAAAACAAGGCATCCGCACTGTCCGGCGCGATCTTCAGTACCTCTTCGAACTCCCGACGAGCATCCGCGAGGCGCTTCGCGCCGACCAGCAAACGCGCCAATTGCATCCGCGCATCGCGGGCCTTCGGATGGCGATCAACGAAATCCCGCAAAAAAACGATCGACTCCTCGGGAGAAAGGCGCGCCAGCAGTTGCGACTGCAGCATTGCGGCCGCCTCCCAGTCGGCACGCAGTTCCAGCGCCCTGCGCACTTCGGCCCGCGCCCGATCGAGTTCGCCCGCCCCGGCAGCAGCTACGGCAATCGCATAGTGCGCTTCGGCCAATCCGGAGAACGGGCGGCAGACCTTGTCGATGATTGCGAACACAGCCCGTCGGTCGGGGTTGCGCGCCAACATGCGATTGAGACCCAGCAGATTTTCGGGCAACGCCGCCTTGTCAGCCTCGAGCATGCGGATCAACACCGGGGCGAGATCATCGGTCTGGTTGGACATGACCATCACGCTCGCCAATACGTACTGAGCCTGTTTCGATTCAGGTTCGACGTCAACCCAACGGCGTGCTGCTTCGAGCGCCAGATCGAAACGCCGGGCGAAACCCGCGACATCGACCGTCCGCTCAAGCGCCTTGGCGTCACGCGTTCGGAGCGCCAGATCGGCATAGGCCGTGCTGGCCAGGTTGGCATCCCCGCGCTGCAGGGCAATTTCCGCCAGCAGAATTTGGAAGATGACCTGCCCGGACGAGGGAACGGTTTGGGCATCGCCGGGCGGCACCTCGGCCCCGGTGTTGGCATGGCCGGCCTTGGTCGGCGTGGCCGGTTTTTCTTGCCGGACAGGGGCCGCGCGCCGCTTGGCCGGCCCTGCCTCGTCAGCGGCCCCGGCAAACGGAGACAGCGCCAGCGCCATCACAGTCGCAAAGGCTGTCAGGCAGAATCGGCGATGAATGATACGAATTGCGCTCATGGAATCCTTGGCTCACGCTGACCGGGAAACCGGTTAGAGTGATATGCGTCCTAATGGTTTATCGCGGCCTCAAAAAATGCTGGCACGCATCATCCCCAACCGGGGCCGATCCCTGCATGTTATTGGGTTTCTGAAGGAGCATCAATGCCGGAACTACCGGAAGTCGAAGTCAGTCGCCTCGGTCTGCTGCCCCATCTGGTCGGACAACCTATCCGCCAAGCCGTTTTCCGTGCGCCGAAGCTGCGCCACGAACTGCCCCTGGCTTTGGCTGGCCGACTGGCCGGATTGCGCATCGACGCCATCGTCCGACGTGGGAAATATCTGCTTTTCGATTGCCAGAGCCGGACGGGAGGCGGCTGGCTCATCCTGCACCTTGGCATGTCAGGGAGCCTGCGTCTTGTCGCGCCCGGTACGCCGGCGCAGAAGCACGACCATGTCGATCTGGCGTTCGCCGAAACCGTGCTGCGCTTCCGTGACCCCCGTCGTTTCGGCACACTCGTCTGGCACGACAGCGAGCGCATTGACGACCATCCGCTCATTGCCCGGCTCGGCATCGAGCCACTTTCCCCGTCTTTCGACGGCCACTGGCTGTACGCAGCCACCCGCCATCGCACCGCACCGATCAAACCGATGCTGATGGACAGTCACGTCATTGTCGGCATCGGCAACATTTACGCCGCCGAAAGCCTGTTCATGGCGGGCATTTCTCCGCGCCGCGCGGCCGGAAAGCTCACCCGCCCACAATGCGAACGGTTGTGCGCCGCGATCCGGGCGACACTCGAACGTTCAATCGCCGCCGGCGGCAGCAGCGTTCGCGATTACGTGCACAGCGACGGCGGCGCCGGCAGCTTCCAGCTCACTTGCGCGGTCTATGATCGGGCCGGCGAGCCCTGCCCGACCTGCCGCCATCCGATTCGGGTATTTCGGCAAGGGGGGCGCAGTTCGTTCTACTGTGCGCACTGCCAGAAATAGCGGGGCCCTTGCACCGGGAAAGGCGGGATTGATCGAGAAAGCGGTTGTGGTACAGTGCCAAGGTTATCGTCCATCCGGGCCGAATCATGACGCTTGCACAACAATTTGCCGCCTACAGCGAATGGCGCTCACAGCTTTCTGCCGGGCTGGACACGTACCGGGTCTGGCTTGCCGACAACGACCTGTCCGACGCTCAGGTCGACTTGCGCATCGGGCAGTTGCTCGAAAAATTGCGCGAAGACCGCCTCAACGTCGCTTTCGTTGCCGAATTTTCGCGCGGCAAATCGGAACTGATCAACGCCATCTTCTTTGCTGAATATGGCAACCGCATGCTGCCTTCGACCGCCGGTCGGACGACGATGTGTCCGACCGAACTCCTTTATGATGAAAACAAGGCGCCATGCATCGATCTGCTACCGATCGAAACGCGCGCTTCAAACGCCAGCCTTTCCGAATTCAAGCGCTTTCCCGACGAATGGAACACGGTGGCGCTCGACATCGAGTCAGCGGATTCGATGCAGGCGGCGCTTCGCTCCGTCAGCGAAGTCATCCGGGTTTCCCCCGAAGTCGCCGAACAGTATGGCTTTGCTGCCAGCGATGGCGAGTCGGCCGTCATCCACACCGGCGAAGACGGCCTGGTCGAAATCCCGCGCTGGCGCCACGCCATCATCAATTTCCCGCACGCCCTGCTGCGTCAGGGCCTCGTCATTCTCGACACCCCCGGACTCAACGCCATCGGCACGGAACCGGAACTGACGCTGTCACTCCTGCCCAACGCCCACGCCGTACTGTTCATTCTGGCGGCAGATACCGGGGTCACTCAATCCGACCTGGCGATCTGGAACGATCACATCGACAGCAAGAGCGGCCGCAAGAAAGGTCAGATCGTCGTCCTCAACAAGATCGACGGCCTGTGGGACGAGCTGCGTTCGGAGGACGAGGTCAACGCCGAGATCACCAAACAGGTCAATACCTGCGCATGGACGCTGAGCCTGCCCTCCAGCCAGATCTTCCCGGTATCCGCCCAGAAAGGTTTGGTCGCCAAGATCAATGACGACGAGCCACTTCTTGAACGCAGCCGACTACCCGACCTTGAACGTGCGCTGGCCGAGGAGCTGATTCCCGCCAAGCAGGAAATCGTCTTCGAGAATACCGATGCCGAGTTTTCCGACATTAACCTGCGCATGCGCGGCCTGCTCGAATCGCGGCTGGCCGGCTTGCGCGAACAACTCGGCGAGTTAACCGAACTGCGCGGCAAGAACAAGGGCGTAGTCGAATACATGATGAGCAAGGTTCGTCACGAGAAGGAAGAATTCGAAGCTGGACTGCAACGCTATTACGCCGTTCGCAGCGTTTTCTCGCAGATGACCAACCGGCTTTTCGGCCATATCGGCCTCGAAGCATTGCGCAACCTGACCACCTCGACTCGCGAAACGATGACCAACGCCACGTTTTCGCGCACGTTGTCGGACGCAATGAAGCATTTCTTCAGCGTCTCGCGCCAAAACCTGAACAAGTCGGAAGGCGAGATTGCTGAAATTCTGGCGATGATGGACGCCGTATACAAGAAATTCGCCGTCGAACACGGCCTCAAGCTTGGCTCGCCGACAACGTTCTCGCTGCTGCGTCAACAAAAGGAAATCAACCGGCTTGAACAGTGGTGTGACGCCCACCTCAACACGACCTTCCAGATGCTGACGCACGACAAGAACCGCGTCGTGCAGAAATTCTTCGAAGAAGTGGCGACGCAGGTGCGCCGTGCTTTCGAGCGTGCCAACCGGGACGCAGAGTCCTGGCTGAAGGCGGTGATGGCACCGATGGAAACGCAAGTCCGGGAACACCAGATTCAGCTTAAGCGTCGCCTGGAGAGCATCAAGCGCATCCACCAAGCCACCGAGACGCTGGAAGACCGTATCAACGAGTTATTGCACGTGGAAAGTGATCTGGTTACCCAAGTTCAGGGCATCGCCCAAGTCGCCTATACGGTGCAGCGCCTGCTTAACCAGCCCCTTGTCGAACGCAGTACGCTGGCGGCGTAAACCTTTGCGCCAAAGGTAACGCCGCCCCGGAAAGGGCGGCGTTGGCTGTCGATTGCCGACCCTCGGGGTAACCCGCGGTCAATCGGCAACAGGAAACTCAGCGCGTCTTGCCGGTGATGCGCTCGAACTTCACCCAAAGCTGATCCGCACTCTCGGCGTTATCTTCGTCCTTCAAGATACAGTCAACCGGGCAGACATCGACGCATTGTGGGGTGTCGTAATGCCCGACGCATTCGGTGCACTTGGCCGGATCAATCTCGTAGATCTCGTCCCCCTGCGAAATGGCCTCGTTCGGACATTCCGGTTCGCACACGTCGCAGTTAATGCATTCGTCGGTAATTTTCAAAGACATGACTACTCTCTTTCCTTAGTAAAAGTCAGGCTACGCCCGCTGCCGCCACCTTCTCGTTAAGCCGCGCGCCAACACTGGGATGCACGAACTTGCTGACATCCCCGCCGAGCAGTGCGATTTCGCGCACGAATGTCGCCGAGATGAAGGTGAATTGCTCGCTCGGCGTCAGAAACATGGTTTCCACTTCGGGAAAAAGATTCCGGTTCATCCCGGCCATCTGGAATTCGTATTCGAAATCCGATGCGGCACGCAAGCCGCGCAGGATAACCTTCGCCCCTTTTTCATGGAGAAAATCCATCAGCAAACCATCGAAAGCGGCGATTTCGATATTCGGATACGGTGCCAGCACCTCCCGCGCCATCTCGGCGCGCTCCTCGAGCGAAAAGAAGGGGCGCTTCGACAAGCTCGCAGCGATCGCCACGATCACGTGGTCAAACAGCCCGGACGCCCGCCGTGCGATGTCCTCATGCCCCTGCGTGATGGGGTCGAAGGTTCCCGCATAGATTGCCACTCGCCTATTCAGCGCCATCGAATTTACCGCTCCGCATCAAATGATAGAAAACCTGCCCGGCACGCCCGCTGCGCACCGTCTGCCATGTCCCGCAGGAGGTCAGCGCATGCTCGGCTTCAATGTAGATCACACCATCATCCGCCACAAGCCCGGACAAGAGGGGCGCAAGCCGCTCGATCCAGCCTTGGCGATAAGGCGGATCGAGAAACAGCACATCGAAACGCGAACCGTCAGCTCCAAGGGAGGAGGCGCATTTTACCGCATCCCCCCGTATCATCCGCAAGCGCCCGGAAGCATCGAGCAACCGGGCATTCGCCTCAAGCGCAGCGAACACCGCTGCCGACTGTTCAACCATCACCACGCGAGCCGCCCCGCGCGACGCGGCTTCGAAGCCGAGGGCGCCGCTGCCGGCAAAGAGATCAAGACAGGAAAGGCCCGTCAGATCCTGACCCAGCCAGTTGAACAGGGTTTCACGCACCCGGTCGGGCGTCGGCCGCAATCCGAGCGCATCCGGAAAGCGGAGGACGCGGCGGCGCCATTCGCCGCCAATGATACGCACAGAATTCAAAGCCACGTCACTCGCCGCCGACGACTACGGTCACCAGGTTTTCCAGCCGGACATGTCGAGCAAAGGCAGCCTTGATATCAGCGACAGTGACTTTTTCCACATTGTCGGGATAGCGGTCGAGATAGTCGAGCGGCAAGCCGTAAAAACCGATCACCGCGACATTGTCGAGCAGCTTGCGATTGCTATCGAGGCGTAACGGAAAGCTGCCGACGATGTTCTGCTTGGCCGCCAACAACTCGGCATCGCTGGGACCTTCAGACAAAAAGTTCGCCAATACCTGACGCGTCAGCTTGAGCGCTTCGACGGCCTGTTCTTTTTTTGTCTGCAAGCCGATCTGGAACGGACCGGGCTGCGCCAGCGGGATGAAATAGCTATGCACGCTGTAAGCCAAGCCCCGCTTGTCGCGGACTTCTTTCATCAGGCGTGAGACAAAACCGCCGCCGCCTAGCGAGTAGTTCCCGACGAGCAGCGCATAGAAATCCGGATCCCCTCGCTTGAGTGCCGGCAATCCGAGCAGGAGATGCGCTTGTGCCGACGGATGGGCAATGCGCTTTTCCCCGGCCCGCGGCAACAAGGGGGCTTCCGGCGTTGAGGCGATCCCGTCATTCGGCAGATCGGCCGTCAGCTGCTGGGCCAGCGCCTCCGCCTGCACCCGGGTGACATCGCCGACAATCGAGACGGTTGCCCGCGTCGCCACAAAATGATTGCGGTAGAAAGCCACGAGGTCGTCACGACGGAGCTCGCTGACCTTCTCCGGTTCCGCGTAGCGTCCGTAAGCATGACCCGGATACAGGGCGGCCCAGAAATTCTTGCTGGCAATCGCTTCCGGGCGCGTCAAGGCGTCCTTGAGCGCGGCGACGGTCCGCGCCTTTTCCCGCTCGAAAACATCGGCCGGGAACTGCGGACGGGTAAGCACCGCCCGCAAAATATCGAGTGCAGGTTCGCGCTTGTCTTTGGCCGACAGCGTCCGCAGGCTGACCGAGGCGCGATCCATATCGACGCCCCCCGACAGGAGCGCCCCCAGATCGGCCAGACGGTTGGAAATCGCCGTCTCGTCCATACCATCGGCGCCAAGATCGATCACTGCCTGTGTCAGCGAGGCCGTTCCGGCCTTACCTAACGGGTCATGGGCAGTACCGGCAGCAAAATCAACCTGCACATCAAGCAAGGGCAGATCGTGATTTTCGACGAAGAACACACGCGCTCCGGATGGCGCCACCCAATGCTGGATCGCCACGCCGGCCTGCGCCATCGAGGCAGCCAGGCACAACGACACAATGGACAACAATTTCGTGATTTTCATTGCAGCATCTCTCAATGACGGGGCGCGGCGCCGCGCGCACGCGGCGTATCGGGCAGGGGTTGCGGGTCGAGTTCGGCGACCGTCAACCGGTCGTCGACGAAATACTTCTGCGCCACGACACGCACCTGATCTGCCGTCACCGCCTGCAGCTTCTCGATCAAACGCTGGCTTGCCGTATAGGAAACGCCTGAAGTCTCCAACTGACCGATTTCCATCGCTTGGGCAAACATCGAATCGAGTTTGTAGATCTGGCTGGCAACCAACTGCGCCCGGGCACGCGTGAGTTCCTCGGCGGTCACCCCCTCCTTGACGATGCGTGCGATCTCACCGCGGAACCCACTCTCCAGTTCGGCACGGGTCTTGCCCTCGCTCGGCGAACCCAGCAGGTAGAACAGGCCGGGACCACGCGACGTGGCGTCATATCCGGCGTTGGCGCTGACTGCGAGCCGCTGTTCGCGGATCAGGCTGCGAGAAAAGCGCGCCGCGTCGTGCCCGTCAAGGATTGCTGAAAGCATTTCCAGGGCGTAAGGATCGATATCTTTCTCGACATCACGCAGCACCGGCACCTTGTAGGCCATGACTACGACGGGCAAATCGGCCGGCGCCTTGACCGTCAGTCGGCGCGTGCCTTTCTGCTCCGGCTCGACCTGTGGTTTGCGCGTCGGCAAAGGACGCGCTGCCAGCGGCCCGTAATATTTCTCTGCCAGCGCGAAAACGCTCTCATGGTCGACATCGCCGACCACGACCACGAAAGCATTGTTTGGCTCGTACCAGCGCTCATACCAGTCGCGCGCATCCTGAACCGACATGGCTTCGAGATCATTCATCCAGCCAATAATCGGCACCCGATAAGGATGCGCCTGAAAGGCCACCGCGCCCATCTGCTCGAAAAGCTGTGCCTGGGGCTGATCCTCGGTCCGCAGGCGGCGCTCTTCCATGACCACCTTGATCTCCTGCTCGAATTCCTTGGGATCAAGATTCAGGTGGCGCATGCGATCGGCCTCCAGCTGCATCATCAGCGCCAGCTTTTGCTTCGGCACCTGCTGAAAATAGGCCGTGTAGTCCTTGCTGGTGAACGCATTGTCACGCCCGCCGGCGGCGGCCACCAGGCGACTGAACTCGCCGGGGCCGATGCTCGGCGTCCCCTTGAACATCATGTGTTCGAGCAAGTGGGCAACACCCGTCGTGCCATTCGTTTCGTCCATGCTGCCGGCACGGTACCAGACCATGTGCACCGCCGTCGGCGCGCGCCGGTCTTCCTTGACAATGACGCGCAGGCCGTTGGACAGCTGTTTTTCAAAGGGATTAGCCTGCGCCGCAAAAGGGGCGGCCAATACCGCCAACACGGCCATCAATCGGGCGATTCGTCGGAGATCACGCATCGAAATCAATACCTTCTGTTAGAATTTGCTGCTGAATCATGGGCACGGCATCTTACCACCGCCCCCTCCTTCCGGCTTCGTTCCAGTACTTACAGACAAATCCCCCCATGTTTGGTTTCCTCAAGAAATCGGCCGATGCACCGGCCTCCGCGCTGCCCTCCGAACGCTCATGGCGCGAACGGCTGAAAGCCGGTCTGGCCCGTACGCGGGCGCAACTCGGCGGCAAGCTCAAATCCATTTTTTCGCGTGGCAAGGTCGACGACGAACTGCTCGAAGAGCTCGAAACCCTGCTTCTCACCAGCGATGTCGGCATGGAAGCCACCGAGCACTTGCTGGCAGACCTGAAGGCGCGCGCCAAACGCGACACCATCGACACGCCGGAAGGCATCCAGGGGGCGCTGGCGGATGCCCTGCACGAACTATTGCTGCCGCTTGAACAGCCGCTCGACATCACGACCCTCCGCCCGTTCATCATCATGATTGCGGGCGTCAATGGGGCCGGCAAGACCACCTCGATCGGTAAACTGGCGAAGCATTTTCAGCAGCAAGGACTTTCCGTGCTGCTCGCCGCGGGCGACACTTTCCGCGCTGCCGCCCGCGAGCAACTGCAGACCTGGGGCGAGCGTAACAACGTCACGGTCATCGCTCAGGAATCTGGCGACCCGGCAGCCGTCATTTTCGACGCCATTTCAGCCGCCCGGGCGCGCGGCATCGATATCGTGCTCGCCGACACCGCCGGCCGGCTGCCAACCCAACTGCACCTGATGGAAGAAATTGCCAAGGTCCGTCGTGTTATCCAGAAGGCTGAACCGAGCGGCCCGCACGAAACGCTGCTGGTACTCGACGCCAACTTCGGCCAGAACGCGCTGACACAAGTCAAGGCCTTCGACAAGGCCATCGACATTACCGGCCTCGTCGTCACCAAACTCGACGGCACCGCCAAGGGCGGTGTCATCGCTGCCATCGCCCGGCAATGCCCGAAGCCGATCCGCTTTGTCGGCGTCGGCGAAGGCATCGACGACCTGCGCCCCTTCGTCGCGCGCGACTTCGTCGATGCACTGTTCGAGCAGGAATAGACGCATGATTCCCGACAAAGCGGTTAACCACGGCGGGCACGGCGGAAAAGCAAGCGCTTGTTCAGATTGGTTTGCTCACACGTGCGCGAAGCCAAACGAAAATCATGAAATTCAAGTTTTTCGCCGTGGTTAAGAAGGTTTTTCCATGATCGCTGCCAACGCCGTCAGCAAGCGCTATCCAGGCGGACTCAACGCCCTGCGCGACGTCACGTTCACCATCGACGACGGTGAAATGGTCTTCATCACCGGTCACTCCGGCGCCGGAAAGACCACATTGTTCCGCCTGCTTGCGGCCATCGAACGACCGACATCGGGCAGCATCGTCGTCAACGGGCAGAATCTCGCATCGTTGCGTCGCAGCGCCATCCCCTATTTGCGGCGCAATTTCGGCCTGATTTTCCAGGACCAGAAATTGCTCTTCGATCGCAGCGTACTCGACAACGTCATGCTGCCGCTGGCGATTGTCGGCCTGCCCCCCAAGGAAGCGTTACGGCGCGCCCGGGCAGCGCTCGACAAGGTCGGTCTGCAGGACCGCGAGAAAGCCAACCCGATCGCCCTTTCCGGCGGCGAACAGCAGCGACTGGCCATCGCCCGCGCAGTAGTCAATCGCCCGGCAATCCTGCTGGCGGACGAGCCAAGCGCCAACCTCGACGTGGCCTCGGCGGCCGCCATCCTCGAGATTTTCCGCGCCTTCCACCAGGTCGGCGTCACCGTCATCATCGCCACGCACGACCCGCAGTGGATGGCACATCTGTCACCACGCCTGCTGCGGCTTGAGCACGGCTGTCTGGCAACGAAGGAAGAAAGCGCCCCATGAACCGCTTCCTCACCCAGCACCTTGCCGCCCTGCACGATGCTTTGCGGCGCCTCGTCGCCGCGCCACTGAACACGATCCTCTCGCTGGTCGTCATCGGCACGGCGCTGGCGCTGCCCAGCGCTGGCTGGGTCACGCTCGATAATTTGCGCGGATTGACCGGCAGCGCTTCCGGGGTGCAGCAGATCAGTCTGTTCCTGACGCTCGACGCCAGCAAGAAAGATATCGGTGACATCGAATCGCGCCTGCGCGAGACCAAGGCCGGCTCATGGCGCTTTGTTCCGCGCGAGGAAGCTCTCAAGCGCCTGCAAGCCAGCGAGGGCATGGCCGAAATCATCGCCAGCCTGCCAAAAAACCCGCTGCCCGACGCCTTCGTCGTTGAACCGATCGATACCCGTCCGGAAGCGCTTGAAGCGCTGGCTCAGACCTTCAACCAATGGCCGAAGGTCGCACACGTCCAACTCGACTCAGCCTGGGTGCGCCGTTTCGATGCGTTTTTGCGCATCGGCAAGCTCTCCCTGACACTCCTGGCCGCCCTGTTCGCCGGGGCCCTCATGGCGGTGACGTTCAACACCATCCGCCTGCAAATTCTCGCCCAAGCCGCCGAGATCGAGGTCGCCAAGCTGATCGGCGCCACGGATGCCTTCATCCGCCGTCCGTTCTACTACTTCGGTGCCCTGCAGGGCGTGCTCGGCGGCCTTTTCGCGGCGTTGCTCGTCAGCATTGGCGCGGCTTTGCTGGCGGCGCCGCTCGGCGAGTTGATCGCGCTCTATGGCGGCACGTTCACCCTGCGCGGACTCTCGCCCCCCAACATCGCTGCGCTGGCTGGGTTTGGTGGCGGCCTCGGCTGGCTCGGTGCCACTCTTTCGGTTGCCATTCATCTGCGCCGTATCGGTTGAACTCGCCGGAACCCGATTCCCGCGTTCCAGTCGAACAGACACCCCGGATCAGTGACCCCACCCGAAAGATCGCACAATCATGCCCGCCGCACAGGACCGTTCTTCTCGCCCGAATCGCGCCACCCCCTTGCTGGCTTACGTTCAGGCCAACCGCCTGGCGGCAACCATGCTGGGACTCGCCATTGTGGCGCTGGCGATCCTGTTGACGCAGAGCCTGGCACAGCTGTTTACTGGCAATGCCCCACCGGGATTCAGCCACGCCCTCACCGGCGGGATGGCGGCGTTCGGGGCGACTGCGCTGGGTGCACTGATCGCGCTCGGTCTGCGCAGCATTTCACAAAAACTTGAGGACAGCATGCTCGGCATGGCGGCCGGCATGATGCTGGCCGCCAGCGCCTTCTCCCTGATTCTGCCCGGCATCGAGGCCGGCACCGCCCTGTTCGGCAGCAAGGCACCGGGCGCAGCCGTCGTCGTTCTGGGCATGACGCTCGGCGTCATGTTGATGCTCGGACTCGATCGTTTCACGCCCCACATGCACGAAACCACCGGGCAATGCGGTCCGGACAGCGCACGCTGTACCCGCGTCTGGCTGTTCGTTTTCGCCATTGCCTTGCATAACCTGCCCGAAGGCATGGCGATCGGCGTCAGCTTCGCCCAAAACGACCTGTCCGTCGGATTGCCGACGACGATCGCCATCGCCCTGCAGGATCTGCCGGAGGGGCTCGCTGTGGCCCTTGCGCTGCGCACCATCGATCTCAGCGCCGGCCGTGCCGCGTTGCTGGGCGCCGCCAGTGGCCTGGTCGAACCGCTCGGCGCCTTGCTTGGCGTCGGCCTGTCCAGCGGCCTGGAAGCGGCCTATCCCACCGGACTGGGGCTGGCTGCGGGGGCCATGATTTTCGTCGTATCGCACGAAGTCATCCCCGAAACCCACCGCAACGGGCACCAGACGCCGGCAACGATCGGCCTCGTCGCCGGTTTCGCGCTGATGATGGTCATGGACACGGTGCTGGGCTAACGCCGAC
>CAYUYI010000004.1:14890-25225 GCA_964448995.1 uncultured Propionivibrio sp.
GCGACTCAAGCCAGTCGCGCGGCCGCCGAGGCTTTGCGCCCCAGCCGGTTGAGCCAGAACGACGCCATGATCACCAAACCGCCCAGTGCCAGGCGCTGCAGATCCGTGCCGCGATTCCAGATCAGGACGTTAACCAGCAGCCCCGCCGGCACATGCAGTTCATTCATGACCGCCAACACCCCGGCATCAACCTGTGTGCTGCCCTTGATCCACCAGTACATGCCGAGTGCCGTGGCAAACAGTCCCATGTAGACAAGCACGCCCCACTGCATGGTGCTCTGCGGCAATTTCGATGGATCACCGAACAAAAGCCATGACGGCACGGCAAGCACCAGCGCGCCGAGGAAAAAATGCCCGAAGAAGCGATACATCGGGATCTCGGTCGGATAGCGCATCAACAGACGACGGCAGATTACCTGTCCGGCAGCAAAGGTGGCATTGGCGATCTGCAGCAGGATAAATCCCATCAGGTAATCACCGTGCAGCGGACGGAAACGGATGATGATGCCGCCGATTACCGCCACCGCGGCGGCCAGCATCGCCCAGCGATTGAAGCGGCGTTCGAGCGCGTCGTCGAGCAGTGTCACGTAGATCGGCGTCAGAACGGTAAACAGCAGCACCTCCGGCACGGTCAGCACGGTGAAGCTACGGTACAAACATAGATAGGTGACGCCAAACTGTAACGCCCCGGCCAGCCAGAACCCGCGCATCAGCGCCGACGGCAGACCACGCCAAACGGTCATCGGCGCGAACACCGCCATGGCGATGACGACGCGAACCAGCACGGCGAAATCGCTATCGACCTGCCCTGCCAGATACTGGCCGATCAAACTGAATGAAAACGCCCACAACACCGTCACAATAACCAGATAATTCATCGCATTGCACCTTCATTGGAAGGGATACATGATAGGCCAGCGGCCGCCCTGTTTGTACCTCGGATTTACACAACCGGAACTTGACGCCTTCGGGATTGGCCGAACCACCTCTTGAAACGGAAATTTTCGCCCCAAACTTGGGTCGAAGGGGATACGACCGGCAACCGCTCGGTAAATTCCGCCCATTGTCCAAACGACCCGCGATCCCATGAACACGAAACTCCAGCACTACGTCGGAAAAATCGTCAGACTCAATCAGCAGGCGTTCCAGCAGATTCGCGATCGTGCCCGCCGACAGGGGGTATCGCTGGAAAACTCTTTTCTCGTCACCGAAGTCCGGCTCGGCATGAAAAAGCTGATCTGCTACGGCGCCAGTTTCCGGATCGAAGTCGACGTTGCCGATGTCGTGCTCGTTTAAGCGCGTGATCGACCGAAGCCGTCCGGACCACACCACTCCAAGGTGACGGCCGGCATACCCCCCTTTCGCCGTGGCGGCGAAGCAACAGTCCCGGGGACGGGGTTGGGTGCCCCCGCGTGTTGCCGCCCAAGTCAATTCCTCAATAAACCGTCCGCACCGGCCGGCGATTGGTGCCGCCAGCGCATGACAAATTGCGTATTTATTCTTCGACTCATTCCCACTTTGTGAGATGATTGTCATCTAATGAAACGCAGCGATTTGCCCCCGAAGCTCGCTCCTGGCGGAAAATCGTGGCGTCGGCGCGCTGAAATCCCGCAGGGCGCGCACATGTTGTGCGGACACGAATTCTTTTACCTACCTTCAACGAGGATGCCATGACCAAGCGAATTCTTTTCCAGGACACTACTTTCCGCGACGGTTTCCAATCCGTTTTCGGTGCGCGCGTACTCACCCGCGATTTCATGCCGGCCGTCGAGGCTGCTGTCGCCGCGGGCATTACGCACTTTGAGGCCGGCGGTGGTGCGCGCTTCCAGGCACCGGTCCTCTATTGCAACGAATCGGCCTTCGACATGATGGACGAATTCCGCAAGACGGTCGGACCGGACATTCGCCTGCAAACGCTGGCGCGTGGCATCAACGTGGTGGCGCTTGAACAGCAGCCGGCCGACATGATCGACCTGCACGCCAAGATGTTCAAGAAACACGGCATGACCCGCATCCGCAACTTCGACGCGCTCAACGACGTCAATAACCTCGTCTATTCGGGCAAGTGCATCGTCGATGCTGGCCTCGAACACGAAGTCGTCGTCACCATGATGGAACTGCCGCGCGGCTGCTCGGGCGCCCACGACCCCGAGTTCTACGCCAAGGTGTTGAAGCAGATCCTTGACGCCGGCGTGCCGTTCTCCAGCGTCTGCTTCAAGGATGCCTCCGGCACCTCGAACCCGCGCAAAGTCCACGAGACATTCAAGCTCGCCCGCAAGCTGCTGGGCGACAAGATCGAACTGCGCATCCATAGCCATGAAACCTGCGGCACCGGCATCGCCCAGTACCTCGCCGCCATCGAAGCCGGCTGCGACGGCGTCTGTGTCGCGCGCGCACCGCTCTCCGGCGGCACGTCGCAGCCCGATCTCTTCTCGCTGTGGCACGCGCTCAAGGGCACCGACTACGACTTGGGCATCGACGTCGACAAGGTCATGGAAGCCAATCGCATCACCAAGGAATGCCTCAAGGAATACGATTTCCCGCCCGAGGCGCTGGGCGTCGACTCCGAAGTCATCTTCAGCCCGATGCCGGGCGGCGCGCTGACCGCCAACACGCTGATGATGCGCGAAGCCGGCACGTTCCACCTCTATCCGCAAGTCATCGAAGCGATGGCCGAATGTGTCGCCCGCGGCGGCTTCGGCACCTCGGTCACGCCCGTGTCGCAGTTCTACTTCCAGCAAGCCTACGCCAACGTGATGATGGGCAAGTGGGAGAAGATGACCGACGGCTACGGCAACATGGTCCTCGGCTACTTCGGCAAGACCCCGGTCGCGCCGGATCCCGAAATCGTCAAGATCGCTTCGGAACAGCTCAAGAAGCCAGTGTTCACGGGCGACCCGATCAAGGATCTCGAGCCGGGCATTCCGAAGGCCAAGAAGCTGCTCGAAGAGAATGGCCTGCCGGTCAGCGACGAAAACATCTTCATCGTCGGCGCCTTCGCCACCAAGGCCGGCAACAAGGGCATCGACTTCCTCAAGGGCAATGCCAAAGTTTCCGTGCCGAAAAAAGCGCCCAAGGCCGAAGCCAAGCCGGCCGCAGCGTCTGCGCCGGCAGCGGCCCCGACCCCGGATGTCGGCGGCAACCTGTACCACGTCTCGATCGCCGGCCAGGCCTTCGACGTGCGCATCCGCGCCAACTGATCGCCGCCGTCACGGCATCAGCAAAAAGGCTCCTTCGGGAGCCTTTTTCATGCCTGTCGGTGCGTCAATGCGTCCGCGCTACGATAGCGGGTTGTCTGCCGCCTTTTCCGGCGCGTTGCGCCGAAGTTCAAAGCACACGGCCCCGGGCACATTTGAAGCCAGCCGCAACGTATAGCCGTAGCGCTCCGCCTGTCGCGCCGCCTGGTAGAGCCCGATGCCCAGCCCATTTTCCGAAGTGACGGGCGCCGACAGCAAATCCTTCAACTGCTCGGACGGCACCGGACTGCCGTCGTCGCACACCTGCAGGACCGACGCATCATCCGACAGGAAGACCCGGATCGACACCGCGTCTTCCTGCTGCCGCTTGGCCAGTGCATTCTGCAACAGGTTTTCCGCGACGCTGTCATACAACGCCAGCGGAATACGCAATCCGGCCTTGGGCGCCGTCGGCTCGAAGACCACGGCATCGTTGGCATGCCGCTGCTTCAACGCCATCCACCATGGCCCCGGTGCGCGCTCCGCTTCGGCCAATAGCGACGCCGTTTGCGCCTCCCGCGGCGCCTGCAGCTTTTCCAGCGTCTGCTGCAGACGCAGCGTGATCTGCGGCAGTTGCCGGCGCAACACGACGTGGAACTTCGCCACTTCGGCCGGATCGGCGCTCTGTACGGCGAAACACAGATTGGAGAGCGACTGCAACAGGTTCTTCATGTCGTGTGTCAGCCGCGCACCGGTTTCGTGAACGGCACGCAGATAGCCCATCTTCTCCAGCTCGCGGGCGCGTTGCTTGTCGAGGTAATACTCGTTGATCAGTTGCGTGAGCAAGCGAAAATGCCAGATCAGCGAAGGGCTTAGGGCATGGCGCGTATAGAGCGTCAGCAGCAACGGCCTGAGCGGGAAATCCTGGCGAAACGACGACGACTCGCCGAACGTCCCGTTCCCGGCGCTCTCACCCGCTGCGGGCGCCCAGACACCACCGATCACCCACGGCAGTTCGAGCAGTCCGGCACACGCGCTGGCCATGAACCGATCGGGATCGCGTTCCTGCTCGGCCGCTTCCATCAAACGCTGCAACCAGACATCGAAGGGCAAGGCCAGCGTCATCAGGTAGCGCGAAAAAAACACCCCCAGACCGGAGAAGCCCGGCCGCGGGTTCCATGCCCAGGCAATCAGGAACAGCACCAAGGCCATCGACACCAGGGTGTTGAACACCGCCTCGATGTACAACGCCTGACGCAGCAGCATGAACGCCAGGCTGCCGAGCACCAGTACCGCCATCAGCAGGAAAATGAAGATGCTGTAGAAAAAATCGACCATTCCGCCGCGCGCCACCGGATAATCCTGCGACCGCGGCAGCAGCAGCATCACCACCAACACGACCGGCAGCCCCCAGGCCAATAGCGGATCGAGCGAAGGGCCGACCAAGGCGCCGGGAGGCACCACGCGCGGCACCAGCCACACCAGCAACACGGCCACCAGATAACCAAACGCCAGCAGATAGAAGATGCGCGTCGGACGGTGACCGAGCATCATCACCCGCCCACCGAGCAGCGACGACAAGAGCAGCACCCACAGAACCAGCAGCCAGTTGCCGAAAAACCAGAGCCCCAGCCCCAGCAACACAGTCAGCAGCAGCGCACTCGCCGCATCCAGCCGCCGCTCCGCTTGAATGAATGGCTGCCAGAGAATGAACAGGCCGACATCGACCAGCCAGAACATCCGCCCGATCGTCGACGCGACCCCCGCCAACAGGGTCAGGTGCAGCACCGCGAGCAGCGCCACCAATACCCAGCGCTGGCGCTGGCGCAGGAAATTTCCGCTGCGTGCCAGCACTTTCATCGAACGCACACCTGAGACTGTCGATCGTTCGTCACCCGGTCACCCCACGTCGAGATCTTCGACAATTGTGTCAAAAATTCAACACAACAGCTTCAAAAGAAACGGCAAAACCTGCATTCCATAATGCGGCACAAAACTTGCAGTGATTCGCTCAGGAATATCCAAAACGTCGGAGCTCATCATGAAACAACAACGCTCACCCTACCGTCAGGCCGGTTTCACGCTGGTCGAAATCGCGATTGTACTCGTCATCATCGGCCTGCTGCTCGGCGGCGTGCTGAAGGGGCAGGAACTGGTCAACAACGCCAAGGTCAAGAACCTGGCCAACGATTTCCGCGCCGTCTCCTCATTCGTCTATGCCTACCAGGATCGCTTCCGCGCCATGCCGGGTGATGATGGCGCAGCCAGTGCGCACGTCAATGGCGGAGTTAACCCAACAACTCCCACCGGCGCTGGCACCGGCATCAGCAACGCTCGCATCAACGGTGCTTGGAACTCGACCACCCAAACCGACGAGAGCTATCTGTTCTGGAATCACGTACGCCTGGCCGGACTCGCAACAGGCACACCAACAGTTGGCGCAGCCGACTACATCTATCGCAACACCGAAGGCGGTCAGGTCGGGATTACGGGCGACGCTGTTCTCACCGCGCCAGTGACTCCTTTCCCCGGCAATTTCTATGTTTGCTCAACGGGGATTCAGGGTCGTCACGCCCGGCAGATCGATACGATGATCGACGACGGCAACCTGGCGACGGGAACCGTGCGCGCGCTGGCCAATGCCACCGCATCGCAGGCTGCTGCGGCGGTCGTAACCCCAACGGAGGATGCCATCCTCTATACGGTCTGCGCCTCGTTCTAGAAGCCGTTCATGCAACATCAAGCCCGCTTCGGCGGGCTTTTTCGTTAGCCGACCCGGCTTCGGGCCGGGCTGACCCTTCTGATATACTTCAACAATTCACCCGACTGTCTACCATGACCCCGATTTCTCCGTCGCCCCAGGCGCTCGAACTCGCCAAACAGGTACTTCGCATCGAAGGCGAAGCCGTTCTGGCACTGATCGACCGCCTCAATGGTTCCTTCCTTCAGGCGCTGGAATTGATCCTGAACATTCGCGGCCGCGTCATCGTCAGCGGCATCGGCAAATCCGGCCATGTCGGCCGCAAGATCGCCGCGACGCTGGCCAGCACCGGCACGCCGGCCTTCTTTGTGCACCCGGCCGAAGCCAGCCATGGCGACCTCGGCATGATCACGCACGAAGACATCGTGCTCGGCATTTCCAACTCGGGCGAGAGCGAGGAACTGCTCAACATCCTGCCGGCCATCAAGCGCCAAGGCGCCAAGCTGATCGCGATGACCGGCAACCCGAACTCGACGCTGGCCCGCGACGCCGACGCGCATCTCGACGCCGGCGTGGCGCAGGAAGCCTGCCCGCTCAACCTGGCCCCCACCGCCAGCACCACGGCGGCACTGGCCCTCGGCGACGCACTGGCCGTAGCATTGCTCGATGCCCGCGGCTTCAACGCCGAAGATTTCGCGCGATCGCATCCGGGCGGCGCGCTCGGCAAGCGACACCTGACGATCATCCGCGTGCGCGAAGTCATGCGCACCGGCGAGGCGATTCCGGTCGTTTCGCCCACCGCCAGCGTCGCCGAAACGGTCTGCGAGATCACCCGCGGCACCATCGGCATGGCCGTCGTTGCCGATGCCCAGCGTCATGTGCTCGGCATCTTCACTGACGGCGACTTGCGCCGCGCCGTCCTCAAGCATCTCGACCTGAAAAAGCTCACGGCCAGTGACGTGATGACGCGCAACCCGCGCACGATGAGCCCGGGAAAGCTCGTCGACGAAGCCGTCGAGATGATGGAGCGCTACAAGATCAACCAGATTCCGGTCGTTGACGACGAAGGCGTGCTCGTCGGGGCGCTGAACATGCACGATCTCTTCCAGGCCAAGGCCGTCTGATGAACGCCTCCCATCCGGCATGGGCGCGCGCGGCGCGCGTCAAACTGATGGCCTTCGACGTGGACGGCGTGCTCACCGACGGATCGCTCTATTACAGCGACGCAGGCATCGAAACGAAAGTTTTCAATACCCGCGACGGACACGGACTGCGCATGTTGCAGAAAGCCGGCATCCAACTGGCGATCATCACCGGCCGGTGCGCCCGCTGCGTCGAACTGCGCATGCAGAACCTCGGCATCGACCTTGTCTATCAGGGCGTCAGTGACAAGCAGGCGTGCCTTCGCCAACTGCTCGCGGATCAGGGCATCGCCCCGGAAGATGCCGGTTTCATGGGCGACGATGTCATCGATTTCAAGGCCATGGCCCTGTGCGGTTTCTCCGCGGCCCCCGCCGACGCACACGACCTCATCCTCCGCCAGGCCTCGCTGGTCTCCGCCAAAACGGGCGGCCGCGGTGCCGCACGCGAGGTCTGCGAGTTCATTCTGGCCGCGCAAGGAAAGCTCGACGCCGAGTTTTCCGACTATCTTCTGGCGAACGGCCAATGAAGCCCTGGGGCAGCGCACTTTTCCCACTGACGCTTCTGGCCGCGCTGACGGCGCTGACGCTGTGGCTGCGCTACGCCACCGAACAAGCGGAAATCCGCCACGATGGCAAGCACCGCCACGACCCCGACTACATCGTCACCGACGCCGTGCTGCGCAAGATCGATCGCACGGGCAGCCTGAAATACACCCTTCAGGCCACCGACATTCGCCACTATCCCGACGATGACACGACCGATCTCGTCAAACCGAATCTGGTCTACGTCAACCCCAAAAAGCCCACCGTCACGTTGACAGCAGATGCGGCCCGCGTCAGCCAGGACAGCGAGCGCATCGACTTTCAGGGCAACGTCAACATCCATCGTGCCGCCACCAAGAAAGATGCAGCGTTGATCGCCACGACCAATGAACTGACCGCCTTTCCAAACGACGAAACGGCCTTCACCAGGGCCCCGGTACATATGACCCAGGGATCATCGTGGGTCAAGGGCGTGGGCCTGCAGATGGACAACCGGGCGCAGACCTACGTGCTTGAATCGCAGGCACGCGCCGTTCTCGAAAGCCGACACGCCAAGAAGCAGAAACCATGATGACACCGCTCCGTTCCCTGCTGGCCGCCGCCTTGCTGGCCACACTCCCTGCGCTGGCGATGGCCGAAAAGGCCGACCGTGAGAAGCCGATCAACATCGAGGCCGACCGCGTCAGCATGGACGACATCAGCAAGGTGCAGATTTTTGAAGGCCATGTCGTGTTCATCCAGGGCACCATGCAACTGCGCACCAACAAGCTGGTCGTGACGCAGGATGCCGATGGTTTCCAGAAGGGGGTCGCGACGAGCGGTGCGCGCGGGCTGGCCTATTTCCGCCAAAAGCGTGATGGCAAGGAAGAATACATCGAAGGGGAAGCCGAGCGCATCGAACATGACGCCCGCGAGGACAAGACTGAATTTTTCACCCGCGCCTGGGTGAAGAGCGGTCTCGACGAAGTGAAAGGCCACTATATTTCGTATGACGCCCTGACGGAAAAATACCTCGTCACCAACGGCAACGAAACCAAAACGGCGGTCGGCGCACCACAAGCGCGCGTCCGCGCGATCATCCAGCCGAAAAAGAAGGGCGAGGCGACACCGGACAAAAGCGATCCGCTGACGCTCAGGCCGTCGGAAAACGTCAAGTAACCGCGAGGCAAACCACGGCAAACCGAGCGAGCGCGGCAGAAAAGCAAGCGCCTGTCGCGGAGTCCGCCCCGATCACCGGCTTGGCGTGCCTTAAAAACAAAACTTTTCGCCGTCCCCGCCGAGGTTCATCCCGCCGCCCTCAGTCCCGCCACCCCCACGTAATGCCGCGTCGCTCCACTTCCGCGCGGATTTCGGCCATGGCCTGATCAACGCGGGCGCCATCGCCTTCGACGCCAAGTTCCAGGTGCCGGCGCTGGCCATCCGCACCGATCGACGGCAGGCTATAGAGGCGCAAGTCCGGATAGGCGGCAACGATCCGCTCCATGAGGTCGAGCAGGCCGCTCTCATAGGCATTCGGCCCCGTCAGCAGGAAGGCTTTGTCGACCCGTGGCTGCCGGTTGAACAGGTGCGCATAGAACGTGTCGAGCGCCCACTCCGCCATCGGATGCGCCATTTGCGGAAACCCCGGCAGGAAATAGTGGTGGCGCACACTGAAACCGGGAATCCGGTTGAACGGATTGGGCACGATGTCGACGCCGCGAGGAAAAGTGCCGAGCAGCAGGCGTTTGTCATTGGTTTCCGCACCGAAGCGCGCCCGGATTTCCCGCTCGGCATCGGGATGCAGGACAAGATCAACGCCCAAAGCCGCCGCGACCGCCTGGCGTGTGTGGTCATCCGGTGTATTGCCGATACCGCCGAAACTGAACACGACGTCGCCAGCCGCGAAGCTGCGTGTGAGCGTCGCCGCAATGCGTGCCCGTTCGTCGCCGAGATATTCGACCCACGACAGACGCAGGCCGCGCGCCGCCAGCAGGCTCGCCAGTTTGGCAAAATGCGCATCCTGCCGCTTTCCGGAGAGGATTTCGTCACCGAGGATCAATGCACCAAAGTTCATGAGGGCTCCCGCAAAGGTTGAACAGCCACCACCGCGCCTTGTCGTAGCCGGCGCAGTGCCTCCAGACAGTAATGAATATACGCCAGTGCCGCCAGCGATGGCGCGAACAGCCCCAGCACCGGCACATGCGTCAGCAACGCCATCAACACACCCAGCATCAGCAGGGCACCGGCATGGTCGCGACGCAGTTCGCGCCACTCGTTGGTACTGGCGTGAATCGACAGCGCATCGTAGGCAAAGGTTCGCCGGTTGAGCCAGGCCATCCAGAACAACGGCAGGACGAGCCCCAGCCCGGGGATCAGCCACAGCGGCAGCGTTACCAGCCAACCCAGAATGAACAGCAGTGCGGCCCAGACGCTATTCCAGGTCGAGGCCGTCAGACTGTCGCGACCCAGGCGCGCCACATCGCCATAATCATTCCGCGCCAGATATTCGAGCAGCAACGGCATCACGACAATGGCCGTCAGTAGCACCGCCAACAGATAACTGGCGGAGAGAATGACCAGCCAGCCGCCGAGCAACGCCAGCAGGTGCGCCAGCCAGATCGCCCCCCACGCGGCCACCCAACTCATCGGCGGCTGCTCAAGCAGCGTCGCGACCAAACGGTCGAGCAAAAACAATGAAAGTACGGTCATCGCCACGACTGCCAGAACGGTTGGGACAAGCAGATACAGCCAGACCCGCGCGCGGCCGAGTGAAGAAACACTGCGCCCAAGGGCG
>CAYUYI010000005.1:0-21930 GCA_964448995.1 uncultured Propionivibrio sp.
CTTCGCCCAGCAGGAACTCGACGTGCTGCGTCCGCAGGACAACCCGCTCGAACACATGGTGCGGTTGGCCAAAGAAGCACTCCCCGACGGCGAATCGGGACGCGAACAGGATTTGCGCACCTACCTCGGCTCCTTCAACTTCAGCGGCGACATGGTCAAGCAAGCGGTTGGCACCATGAGCGGTGGCGAAAAAGCCCGGCTGGTGCTGGCGATGCTCGTCTGGCAACGCCCGAACCTGCTGCTGCTCGACGAACCGACCAACCACCTCGACCTCGCGACGCGCGAGGCGCTTTCAGTGGCACTCAACGAGTTCGAAGGCTCGGTGATGCTGGTCAGCCACGACCGCGCGCTCTTGCGCGCCGTGTGCGACGAATTCTGGCTTGTTTCGCGCGGCGGTGTCGTGCCTTTTGACGGCGATCTCGACGACTACCAGCAATTCCTGCTCGACGAGGCCAAACGCGTGCGCGAGGCGATTCGCGAAACGCAAAAGGAAGCCAAGGCCGCGCTCGCGCCGCCGCCACCGAGCACGGCGAAAAAAGTCGCGGCCAACCTCAAGGCACTTCAGCGCGACCAAGGCAAACTCGAACAGAAGATGTTTGAGTTGCAGACCACCAAAAATGAACTGGAGGCGCGCCTGTCGGCGCTGACCTCGCCGCAGGAAATCGGCGAGATCGGCCTGAAAATGCATGTGCTCGACGAAGATTTGGCGGCGCTGGAAGATCGCTGGCTGGCGATCAGCGAGGAAATTGAAGCGATTTCGGCCTGACGCGCCGACCGGCAGTATGATGTGTCCTGAGCGCAGCGAACGGAGGACTCAGGCATGGATACCGTCGTTCTGGACCATCTACGAACCTGGATTGGCAATTCGCGCAGCGACGAGGATGTGGTTTCTGTCCGCCAGGCCCGCCTGATGGCGGCGACCGTCGACTATGCGCCCGAAGAAATCCGCGACGGCAAGCCGTTGCCGCCCCTGTGGCACTGGATCTATTTCCTCGAAGGCTTGCCGACGGATGCGCTGGGCCGCGACGGTCATCCGGCGCGCGGTGGTTTCCTGCCACCCGTACCGCTTTCCAACCGTATGTGGGCGGGTGGGCGCGTGTCGTTCCTGCGGGCGATTCCTCTCGGAATCACGATGCGCAAGGTCTCGCGCATCCTCGGCGTGGAGCACAAACAGGGTCGCGCCGGTGATCTGGTCTTCGTGACTGTGGAGCACGAACTGATATCCCTGTCCGGCGAGGTGTGCGTGCGCGAAGAACATGACATCGTGTACAAGGCGGCGACGCCCTTTACACCGGCGTCGCCGCCCACCTGCCGTGAACCTGCCGGGCGATGGATGTCGACTTGCACACCGACGTCGACCACCTTGTTCCGTTATTCGGCACTGACCTTCAATGGCCACCGCATTCATTACGATAGTGATTATTGCCGCGAGGTCGAAGGGTATCCGAATCTGGTCATTCATGGCCCGCTGAATGCCACGCTGTTGGCAAACTTTGCCGAGCAGGCGAGCGGTGGACGGGTTCGTGAATTTCATTATCGCGGCCTGTCGCCGGCCATTCTCGGCGAAACGATGACGCTCCATGCCGACCTGCGCGGCGCGAGCGTTGTCTTGCGCATCGAACTTGCCAGTGGCGCAGTATGTATGCGGGCTGAAGCACAGATCGGATAGCGGATCGTGCGGACGAAAAAAAAGGCGCCGGGAGGCGCCTGAGGGGGTATGTCATGGGGGAGATATCAGATCCAGACTGAACGGACCTTAACCCGCGACCAGAATGACGTTTCCCGGCCCCGCTGTAAATCCGTAGTTTCCGCAACGATTTGCGGAAACTACGTAGGCAAATTGGCCTTGTCTGGCGTATTTCCAGTGGCCATACTGTGATCAAGGTCGTTCTGAATGCGGTACATCGCCATGAAACGTTATCTGCTTTTCCTGTTGTTGCTGCTGTGTGCTGGCGCCAGTGCTCAGCCGATGCAGTTCGTCTATCCGCCTCCAGAGGCTGCCGGCGATGAACGGCATCTGTACTATTGGCAGTTACTGGACGCCGCATTGGCCGCCAATCGCGACAAGTATGGGGATTACCTCGCGACCGCGTATACGACAGCAATGACGTTCCAGCGCGGCGTTGCTGAAGTCGAGTCGGGGCGTGGCGCGGTCAATATTGTCTCGCGCGCGACCAATCCTGATCTGGAAAAACGCTTGCGGCCGATCCGCATTCCGCTCGACAAGGGGCTGCTCGGATTGCGCCTGTTTCTGGTCATGCCGGAGACCCAAACCAGGCTCGACAGTGTGAAAACGCTCAAGGAGCTTCAGGGCTTCAGCATCGGGCAGAGTGTGAGCTGGACCGACGTCGCCATCCTGAAGAAGGCCGGATTCAATCTGGTGCTGGCCGATGCCTATACGCCATTGTTCGGCATGCTGAGGGCAGGGCGTTTCGACCTGTTCTCGCGCGGGGCGATCGAAATTGAGGCGGAATGGCGCGCCAATCGGGAGGCGATTCCCGGTCTGGCGATCGAGAAACGCTTCGCGTTGTACTATCCGATGCCGCGATATTTCTTTGTTTCGCGAACCGAAGAAGGTGCGCGCATGGCGGAACGCATCGAGGATGGCTTGCAGCGCTTGCGTCGTAGCGGTGAGTTCGAGCGACGCTATCAGGCATGGAAAAAGTTGGTGCTGAAGGATGTTCAGTTGGCCGGCCGCACGGTCTTCCGTCTGCCGAACACCGAGCTCTCGCCGGAAACGCCGCTTGCCGACAAATACTGGTGGGACGACATGGCGGCGGAACTCCAGCCGGCCGGTCGTTGAGACGCGTTCAAACCGGGTCGGCGAAACAGCGGGCGATGTCTTTGAACTGGGCCGAATTGGCCAGCATGCAATCGAGGATGTCGGGATCGAAATGTTCCCCCCGCTCATTGCGCATCATCTCCACGGCGGCAGCGTGCTCGAATGGCGGCTTGTAGATCCGGCGGGAAATCAGTGCGTCATAAACATCGGCGATCGCCATCAGTCGGCCAGCGAGAGGAATCTCGTCCCCGACGAGTCCGCGCGGATAACCCTTGCCATTCCAGCGTTCGTGATGGGTCAGTGCAATCTGCCGAGCGTAACTGAGGAAGCTGGCGTTGCCTTCACCGATCTCCTTTTCTGCGGCGGCAATGGCATCGGCCCCGAATTGCGCATGCTGCTGCATGATTCGCCATTCCTCGGGTGTCAGCTTGCCGGGCTTCAGCAAAATGTGATCCGGAATGGCCACTTTGCCGATGTCGTGCAAAGGGGCGGACTTGAAGATCAGCGGAATGTTGGTCTGCGTCAATTCTGCCGAAAAGCGTGGGTGAGAAGACAGCTTTTCGCAGAGTGTCAGCACATAGTGCTGTGTGCGGAGCACGTGGTTGCCGGTTTCGTTGTCGCGCGCCTCGACCAGTGAACAGAAGGCCGAAATGATGGCGCTTTGCGCCGAGATCAGTTGCTCGGTGCGGCGCATCAATTCGTCTGACTGCTCCTGGATTTTGCGGGTCCGCTCGACGACCAGCTTTTCCAATCCCCGGTTTTGATCCTGCAATGCTCTTCGCGCCTGGGCGAGCGCCAGGTGGTTGCGTACGCGCGCGCTCAGGACGGGCGGTGACAAGGGCTTGTGGATGAAATCCTCGGCGCCGATCGACAACGCATAGGCCTCCTCTTCGCTGTTTTCCAGGCCGGTCAGAAAAACGACCGGGATGTCGCGCGTCATCGGGCTGCCCTTCAGCCAGTTGCACAGCGCGTAGCCATCCGGCATCGGCATGACGATGTCGAGAAGCACGAGGTCGGCCCGGTTGCCGGCCTCGAAGTAATCGACCATGGCCTGCCCGCGACCAAAGGTGATGATGTCGTAGGTCTTGCCGAGAAAGTCCTCGATGATCAGGAGATTGTCCGGCTGGTCGTCGACGGCGATGACTCTCTGTTTCATGGGGTGCGGGCCTCCGGGGCGTTGATGGTCAGCCACTGACGGCATTCGTTGAGCATGGTGTCCAGTGCGTTGCGCAGTTCGCGTGCGCTGTCGAGGGCGTCCGGCGCCCCCGTCTGTACGGCGGTCTGCGTTCTTTGCGCCAGGTCGCGCAGGCGCGCCGCCATCAGGTTGCCGCTGGTTCCCTTGAGTCCGTGGGCGATCCGGCCGATGCCGGCAAAATCGCCGGCGGTGATGAGCGTATCGAGTTCCATCGGCGCATTGGTGTAATAGTCGAGAGCGGAGCTCACCAGACGGGCGACGAATTCTCCCCGTCCGTCGAAGCGTCGGAGCAGGCCGTCATAGTCGATGATGTCTGTGCCGCGCTTTTCCAGGCTGGCCGAAGCGCCGTCGGTCGGTGCATTTCGTGGCGCAAAGGATTCCGGCTGCCAGTGAATGCCGCTCTGCGACAACCAGCGCACCAGCGCATCGAACAACGCTTCGGGATCGACCGGCTTGGCAATGTGATCGTTCATGCCCGCTGCCAGACAATTTTCCCGATCTGCCGAAAAAGCATTCGCCGTCATGGCCAGAATGGGAACGGCTACGTACTCGGGCATTTGACGCAGGCGCCGCGTGGCTTCCAGACCATCCATGCGCGGCATCTGCACGTCCATCAGGATCAGGTCGTAGCGTTGTCTGGCCGCCTTTTCCAGTGCTTCCACACCATCGCTGGCGATGTCGACCGTCAGGCTGGCCATGCTCAGCAGATCCCGTGCGACTTCCTGATTGATGGGGTTGTCCTCGACCAGCAACAAGGTGGCATGGCGAAACTCCCGCGCATCGGGTTCTTCTTCGCGGCGTTCGCGGCGATGGTCGGATTGCAGCACGCCGATCAGCGTGTCGTGGAGTGAAGAGCCGGTGACCGGTTTGGCGAGGAATGCAGTGAAACCGGAATCGGCATAGTCCGCCGTGGCTGGCACGGCGGTGTTGGCCGAGGCCATGATGAGCGCCGGTTTTTGCCGGAGCGGCAGGGCCGAGAGGCGGCGGGCCGTGGCGCACCCGTCGAGGCCGGGCATCTGCCAGTCGATGAGCACCACATCGAATGGCCGGCCGGCCTGGTCGGCTTCGACGACGGCGCTGATGGCGGCCTCGCCGGAAGCTACGGCATCACCACGCAGTCCAAGATTCTCCAGCGTGGCGAGCAGGGGTTCGCGCGCTTCCTCGAGGTCGTCGACGACGAGCACGCGGATGCTCCGGCGCAGTTCCTCGGCCACCTGTGGCCAGGGAATCTCGCTGCGTGCCAGGAGGGGAATTTCGACCCAGAAGCAACTGCCTTTGCCAATTTCGCTTTCACAGCCGACCGATCCGCCCATCAGCGTCGCCAATCGCCGGCAAATTGCCAGGCCAAGGCCGGTTCCCCCGTATTGACGCGTGGTCGAAGCGTTGGCTTGGGCAAAGACTTCGAACAGTTGTCCCTGCTGCTCGGCCGCGATGCCGATGCCGGTGTCAATGACCTCGAAGCGGATGGTCAGCATGTCGCCCTGCGCATTGACGATGCGGCAACGCAGCACAATCTGCCCGGCTTCGGTGAATTTGACGGCGTTACTGACAAAGTTGAGCAGGACTTGTCCGAGTCGCTTGCCATCGCCGTGAATGACCGGCGGCAAATGATCCGTGTCGACGATCAGTTCGAGGTCTTTGGCGGTGACACGGTCACGCACCATGTCGGCGACGCTCAGAATCAGGCGGTCGACGGAGAAATCGTGGTTGTCGATGACCAGCTTGCCTGCCTCGATCTTGGAAAGATCAAGCACGTCGTTGATGATGCTCAAAAGGTGTTGTGCCGAACTGTCGATCTTCTCCAGCCGACTCAGCGCACCGGTGTCGGTGGTTTCCCGCCGCAGCAGATGGGTGAGGCCGATGATGGCGTTCATCGGTGTGCGGATTTCGTGGCTCATGTTGGCCAGGAATGTGCTCTTGGCCTCGGTCGCCGCTTCGGCGCCCCGCTTGGCGGTCTCCAGTTCGGCGGTACGGACGCGGATGCGTTCCTCGAGCGTGGCGTTCAGTTCGCGCAGGTCGCGTTCGGCGCGGCGCTGTTCGCTCATGTCGATGTAGGCCGTCAGGATCAGCGAGTGACCGGCAAGTTCGATCAGCCGGGCTGACAGGAAGATGCGGATCAGGCGGCCGTCGGCACAGCGCAGATCGGTCTCGAATTCGCAGTGCGTTGCCGTTTCGAGTTGATGGAAGAAAAACTCGCGATCCTTCGGGTCAGTCCAGAAATTGAAATCGGGGCCAAGGCGTCCGCGCACTGCTTCGGGGGTGTAACCGAACAGCGTGAACCAGGCCTCGTTACGTTCCGGCTCGATGAGCCGCTGTTCCGGCGGATAGAGCGAATCGGAAAGGGAGAGTGCGACCGGTGATCGCTCGAACAAGGATTGAAAACGGGCTTCACTGCTACGCAGTGCCAATTCCGCCTGTTTGCGCGCCGTAATGTCCTTGCCGGTACCGCGATAACCGATGAATTGGCCAAGATCCGAAAAAACGGGACGTCCGGAAATGCTGCGGTAACCGAAGAGCGTTCCGTTTTCCGGGTCCAACAGGCCATATTCAAAGTCACGGAACGGCTGGTGTGCCTCGAGCACTTCGCGATGGGCCGCCCACTCTTCCTGAGTCAGGGTGGTGCTGAGGTCCCAGCGATATTTGCCGATATACGAGGGGAGCCTGGCGGGCGTCGCCTGCGGGCTCGGAGAAATATAGGTAAAACGGAAATGCTCGTCTTGTTCCCAAAACCAGTCGGACGAAAGATCGTTCAGGCTCTCGAGGAAGGCGTTTTTGCGCTGGAGGTCTTCGAACGTGGAGAGCAGCCGGGTCCGCATGCTCTCCATCGCCATGGCGACGTGCCCCAGTTCGTCGTGATACTCGCTGACGATCGGCGAATGCAGATCTTCCCCGGCGATGCGTTGGGTGGCGGCGGCGAGGCGGCTCAGCGGGGCGATGACGCGCCAGCGCAGGACAACGAAGACAAAGGCCAGCGACAAAATGAGCAATACACCGGCCTGAAGCAGCTTCTCCCGCGCCTGTTGCTGCTCGGCCTGAAGATACGGCGCCAGTGACATGGTGAGCACGAAACTGCCGACGTTGCGGCCTTCATATTCAACGGTCTCTTCGTGGCTGCGGACTTCGCCAAGAGGCGCTTTCTGATAGGCGTAGCTGACCAGCGGAATGTTGCTGGCGTTGTCCGTGACGGTGACGGAGACAAACCGGTCGTCGCTGGCAATGGCACGCACAATGGCCGCGCAGTTGACTTGCGCCAGTTCCCAGAGCGGTGAGCGCAGGGCGGCTTCGAGTACGTTGGTATAACGGACCAGATCGCGCTCGAGTTCGGCGCGTGCACGCGATTCCGACATCCGTGACTGAACGAGATAATAGGCCGTTCCCGGGATCAGGAACGCCACCGCGACGACCAACAGGACGGCAAACTGCAGGCTGAGCCGCTGCCAGCGCTCTCGCAGGTTGTCCTTGGTTGATGCGGCGGTAGACGGTTCCACAGCGTTTCTCCAGGCGTTCTTCGCGTCAGAAACCGGCCATGATGTTTGCCGCCGGCTTTAAGCCCCTCCCTTGCCAGGGGGCGATGCCGGGGCGTCATTCCTGATCCGGTACGCCTTTCCTTCAGCGTCCAGACGGGTTTCCGCAGCCTCCGTAATATAGAGCAAACCGGGCGCACAAACCATAGTCGAGGAGAACAACGCGGACGCGGGTGCCCCGCGGTCAGTGCGCTTCGTCCCAGTGCGCGCCAATGCCGACTTCGACGGCCAGCGGCACGCGCAGTTTCGCTACCTGCGTCATCAACGGCGGCAGCTCGACGCGCACGCGCATGAGTTCGTCATCCGGCACTTCGAGAAGCAGTTCGTCGTGGACCTGCATGATCAGGCGCGACTTCAGCTTTTCGCGGTCGATCCAGTCTTGCACGGCGATCATCGCCAGCTTGATGAGATCGGCCGCCGTTCCCTGCATCGGGGCGTTGATCGCCGCCCGCTCGGCGCCCTGGCGGCGGCCGACCTGAGCGGCGGTGATGTCTGGCAGCCACAGGCGGCGGCCAAAAACGGTCTCGACGTAACCTTGCATCTTGGCCGCGTTGCGCGTGCGCTCCATGTATTTGGCGACGCCGGGGTAGCGCGCGAAATAGCGTTCGATGTAATTCTGCGCAGCCGCGCGTTCGAGGTCGAGTTGCCGCGCCAGGCCGAAAGCGCTCATGCCGTAGATCAGGCCGAAGTTGATGACTTTGGCCACACGTCGCTGGTCAGGGCCGACTTCGAGCGGGGTGACGCCGAAAATCTCGGCAGCGGTGGCGCGATGCACATCCTCGCCGTGGGCAAAAGCCTCTGTCAGTCCAGCGTCTTCCGAGAGGTGGGCCATGATGCGCAACTCGATCTGCGAGTAGTCGGCAGAAACGATGCGGGCGCCGGGCGGCGCGATGAAGGCCGCACGAATGCGTCGCCCCTCGGCCGTGCGGACCGGAATATTCTGCAGATTGGGGTCGCTGGAGGCGAGCCGGCCGGTGACGGCGACGGCCTGTGCGTAGCTGGTGTGCACGCGACCGGTCTGTGCATTGACCATCTTCGGCAACTTGTCGGTGTAGGTGCCCTTGAGCTTGGCGAGCTGGCGCGATTCGAGCAGCAATTTCGGCAGCGGGTAATCGAGCGCCAGTTCGGAGAGCACCTCTTCGTCGGTCGAAGGCGTGCCCGACGGTGTCTTTTTCTTGATCGGCAGGCCAAGCTTGTCGAACAGAATTTCGGCCAGTTGTTTCGGCGAATTGACATTGAACGGCTGGCCAGCGAGCTCATGGGCCTGCTGTTCGAGTTCGAGCAGGCGCTTGCCCAGCTCCTGGCTTTGCTGTGCGAGCAGGGTTGAGTCGATGAGTACGCCGGTGCGTTCCATGCGGTAGAGGATGTCGCGCACCGGAATTTCGATCTCGCTGTAAACGTGGGCGAGGCCTTCACTGGCAGTGATCTGCGGGTACAGCCGGCCGTGCAGTTGCAAACAGAGATCAGCGTCTTCCGCACCATACTCGGCAGCTTTGGCGACCTCGACCTGATTGAAGCCAATCTGGTTGGCGCCTTTGCCGCACAAATCTTCAAAGGCAATGGTTTCGAGTCCGAGATGGCGCAACGCGAGCTGACCGAGGTCGTGCCCGCGCACGCCGGATTTTCCGGCTTCGAGTACATAGGATTGCAGCAGCGTGTCGTGCGCGACGCCGGTCAAGGCGATGCCATGATTGGCGAAAACGTGCTGGTCGTACTTCAGGTGCTGCCCGATCTTGGCGTGGTTCGGGCTTTCCAGCCAGGCGGAAAGGCGCGCCAGTACTTGCTCGCAGGGCAGTTGCACGGGCGCGCCGGCATAATCGTGGGCCAGCGGAATATAGGCCGCCTCACCCGGTGCGACGGCGAAGGAAATGCCGACCAGACGCGCGGCAAACGGATCGAGGCTGGTGGTTTCGGTGTCGAGAGCGACGAGTGGCGTGCTCTCGATTTTCTTGAGCCAGACCTCGAAAGTTGCCCAGTCGGTGATCGTGGTGTAGTGGCGTGCCGGCGGCTCGAAGAGCGATGCGGCCGGCGTCGGCGGTAATACGGGGGAGGGTGCGGCTGCCGCGCTCGCCTCCTTGAGCCAGGATTTCATCTCGTAGCGTGTGAACAGCTCGATCAGTTTCTCGCGGTCCGGCGCACGCGGCGCGAGTTCGCTCGGCGTCGCCGGCAGATCGAGGTCGCAGCGCACCGTCACCAGCTTGCGTCCGAGCGGCAGGAAGTCGAGCGCGGTGCGCAGGTTCTCGCCCACCGCGCCGCCGATGTCGGCAGCGGCCGCCATCACGCCATCGAGCGAACCGTATTGCGTCAGCCATTTGACCGCCGTTTTCGGGCCGACCTTGGCGACGCCGGGGACGTTATCGACGGCATCGCCGACCAGCGTCAAGTAGTCGACGATACGCTGCGGCGGTACGCCGAACTTGGCCAGCACCCCAGCCTCGTCGAGCGTTTCGTTGCTCATGGTGTTGACCAGCTTGACCTGCGGCGTGACGAGTTGGGCGAGATCCTTGTCGCCGGTCGAGATGACCACGTCGATGCCTTGCGCAGCGGCTTGTTGCGCCAGCGTGCCGATGACATCGTCGGCCTCGACGCCGTCGACCATCAGGATCGGCCAGCCGAGCGCGGCGATGCCGGCATGGATCGGCTCGATCTGCAGGCGCAGGTCGTCGGGCATGGATGGACGGTTGGCCTTGTATTCCGGATACCAGTCGTCGCGGAAGGTCTTGCCCTTGGCATCGAAGACGCAAGCCTTGTAAGCTATGTCCTGAGTCTTGAAGTCGCTGTCCAGCCGCCGCAGCATGTTGAGCACGCCGTAGATGGCGCCAGTTGGCTCGTTCCGCGCATTGCGCAGGTCGGGCATGGCGTGGAAGGCGCGGTAGAGATAGGACGATCCGTCGACCAGCAGCAGGGTAGGCATATTGATTGAGAAAACACCATGAGCGAAAAACAGAAAATTCCCCATCTGGCCGATCCGGGCGCCTCTAAATTTGCGTCGGCGCAAGAAGCCTGGCGGGTTTTCGGCATTATGTCAGAGTTCGTCGAAGCGACGCAGCGCCTGTCGGCGGTCCGGCCGGCCGTCTCCATTTTCGGCAGTGCGCGGATCTCGCCCGATTCGCCTTACTACCAACTGACCGAGGACATCGCGCGCAAACTCTCTGACGCCGGGTTCTCGGTCATTTCCGGGGGTGGCCCCGGCATCATGGAGGCCGCCAACAAGGGCGCCTTCTTCGGCAAATCGCCGAGTATCGGCCTCAACATTCAGTTGCCGCACGAACAGGTAGCTAACGAATATCAGGACATTTCGCAGACCTTCCGTCACTTTTTTGCCCGCAAGTACATGTTCGTGCGCTTCGCCAACGCCTACGTCGTCATGCCGGGCGGTTTCGGCACGCTCGATGAATTGCTCGAGGCGCTGACATTGATCCAGACGGGAAAGAGCCAGAAGATACCGATCATTCTTGTCCACGCGCCGTTCTGGCGGGGGTTGGTGGACTGGTTCCGGACGACGCTGGTCGAGGAGAAAATGATTTCGCCGGAGGATCTGCATCTGGTGCAGGTGCTCGATACGCCGGCGGAGATCGTCGAGGCGATCTTCAAGCACTACGAGACGCGCGGCTTTGCCCCGCTGCCGGCGGAGCACGAGTTGCTGCTGAATCTGTAATACAATGTAGCGTCACCGATAACCCTGCAATGATCCGGAATCTGCCCATGCGCCGCTCTTGCCGTTCCATCGCTTTGCTCGCCTGCCTGTGTGCTTCCCTTCCCGTCGTTGCGCAGGGCCAGGTCGCCGTGCCGCCGCCGGTTCAGGATGTGAAGCCTCCCGCGCTGGAGGTCATCGACGATTCGGTGCAACCGCAGGTAACGATCCGCAAGCGGGGCGAGGACGCCATCGAGGAGTACCGGATTAACGGGCAACTCTACAAGGTGGTGGTCACACCGGCGCGTGGTGCGCCCTATACGCTGATCGATCCGAAGGGCGATGGCAATCTGATCCCGATGGACAATGGCGGACCGAAGGTCAGCGTTCCCATGTGGGAAATCGGCACGTTCTGACCCCCGATTCCGGGGAATACAATCCAGGGAAACCCGTCATGGAAAAATTTCCAATTCCGGCGCCCGCATTCTCGGGAGATGGCCGGCGCGTGGATGTCGGTGCCGGTTTTGACTGGTTGCGCCAGGGGTGGGCGCTGTTCATCGCCTACCCCGGCCAGTGGGTGATCGTGGCGATGCTGCTGGTGATCCTGATGCTGGCGATTTCGATCGTCCCCTTTGTCGGCACGCTGGCCGGCAATCTGCTGACGCCGGTGTTTCTGGCGGGCATGCTGCATGCCAGCCGCCGGACACAAGGCGGCGAAACGCCGGACATTTTTGATCTGTTTGCCGGCTTCAAGGCGCATACCGGCAACCTGGTGGTGCTTGGTCTGATCTACATGCTTGGCATGTTCTGTATTTTTGTGGTCAGTTTCGCCGTTGGCGGCGGCGGGGTCATTGGCGGCCTGATGACCGGCAGTATTCTCGGCGCGGGTGTGGCATTCGGCAGCTTGGCGCTGGGGATGCTCCTGTCGCTTGTGCTTTTTGTGCCGCTGTTGATGACCATGTGGTTTGCACCGGCCCTGGTGTTCTTCAACCAGATGGCGCCGGTCGACGCGCTCAAGGCGAGCTTCGGCGCTTGTGCGAAGAACGTACTGCCCTTTCTTGTCTATGGGCTGATCGTCCTGATCCTGGCGTTCTTTGCCGCGCTGCCGATGTTTCTCGGCTTCCTCGTGCTGTTGCCGGTGATTGCCGGTTCAGTCTATGTGTCGTATCGGGACGTTTTCCTGGCCGATTGAACAAACTCTCTTTCTCTTCCGTCACCGATTTCCGATGCAAGCTTTGACTCTCCCTGCGCGCCGCGGTTGGCGCTGGATTACTGATGGCTACCTGCTGTACAGCAAGAGCCGACTGATGCTATCGCTGATTGTCTTCGCCTATTGGTTGCTGATGATGATGGTGAATTCGGTGCCGGTCATCGGGCAAGTCATCGCCACCGTCTGCCTGCCGGCCATGTCGGTCAGCATGATGAACGCGTTTCGCACCATCGAACGGGGCGGCGTCGTCGCGCCGACAGTACTGTTTTCCGGCTTCGCCGAAAATCTGCAGGCCTTGTTGGTTCTCGGGGGCACCTATCTGGTTGCGGCCTTGGGTATTTTCTCCCTGACCTCCTTGATCGACGACGGTGTGCTGTTCAACCTGTTCGTCGTTGGCGGGCAGTTCGACAGTTCGTTGGCCACCAGCAATATTTTCCTGGCAGCCCAAGTGGCGACGGTGCTTTTCGTGCCGCTGGTCATGGCCTACTGGTATGCCCCGGTGCTGGCGGCTTGGCACGGCTATCCGGCGGCCAAGTCGCTGTTCTTCAGCTTCGTTGCCTGCGTGCGCAACTGGCGGGCTTTCCTGATCTATGTGCTCGGCCTGCTGGCGTGCGGGCTGGGGATGATCCTTCTGTCGGTGATGGTGTCGGCGATGCTGGCCGGTGCCGGCAAACTCTCCTTTCTGATTGCCGGATTCATCGGCATGCCGATCGTCTACGCCAGCTTTTACGTCAGTTACCGCGACGTCTTCGTGGCCGTTGGCGAAGAGGCTTGACGCCGTGCTGGAAAAGCCGCTTGGCCTCTTCGGCGGGACCTTCGATCCGGTGCATTGCGGCCATCTGCGACTGGCCGAGGAGGCCGCGGACGCGCTTGGCCTCGCCCGTGTCCGCTGGATTCCCGCGGGGCGACCCGCCCTGCGCACGCTGCCGCCGCAAGCGAGTGCCCAGCAACGCCTGGCGATGGTGCAACTGGCTGTCGCCGGAAATCGGCGTTTTGAAATCGACGCAGCGGAAGTCGAGTCCGATCAGCCGAGTTTCACGGTACCCACGCTGGAACGGTTACGGCAACCCGGCATCTGCGGCCCGGACCGTTCGCTGGTGTTGCTGACGGGCGCGGATGCCTTCGCCGGCATGGCGGGCTGGCATCGCTGGCAGATGCTGTTCGATCTGGCGCATGTGGCCGTTGCCTGTCGCCCCGGCTACTCGATACAGGCAGACGACCTGCCGCCCGAACTGGCGGCGCAGTATCGGCAACGTTTTTGCGACGACCCCGCCGCCTTGGTCGGGGCGCCCGCCGGGTACATCGTGCCGTTCGCGATGACGCCGCTCGGTATTTCGGCAACTCGTCTTCGGGAGTTGCTGTCAAACGGTTCGAGTCCGCGTTATCTGCTGCCCGATTCCGTCCTCGATTACATTCACCACCACTCACTGTACCAGGAGCTCTGATTCATTCATGGATACCGCCCAGATCGAGAAGATTGCCGTCGCCGCACTTGAGGATATCAAGGGCAAGGACATCGAGATCATCAACACCAGCAAGCTGACACCGCTCTTCGAGCGCATCATCGTCGCCAGTGGCGACTCCAACCGTCAGGTACGTTCGCTGGCCCGCAACGTCGAGGACAAACTGCGTGAGGCGGGGGCTGAAATCCTGTCCACGGAAGGAGAAGACGGTGGCGAGTGGATTCTCGTCGACGTCGGCGCAGTCGTCGTCCATGTCATGCAGCCCGCCATTCGCAGTTACTACAACCTCGAGGAGCTTTGGGGCGGCAAAGGGCCGGCACGCGTGCGCGCCGCCGTCACCAAACCGGCCTGATTCGCGGCGATGAAACTGACCATTCTGGCTGTCGGCCACAAGCTGCCGGACTGGGTCGCTGCTGGTTGTAGCGAATACATCAAGCGGATGCCCCGCGAATTGCCGCTGACGGTGCTTGAAATCAAGCCGGAGCCGCGTGGGACGAAGACGCGTGAGCAACTCCTGTCCGCCGAAAAGACCCGGCTGCAGGCTGCGTTGCAGGGGTTTTCCCGGATCGTGGTGCTTGACGAGCGTGGCGAGGATCTGACGACCCTCAAGCTGGCGCAACGCCTGGAGAGCTGGATGCGCGAAGGCGGCGATACCGCCTTCATCATCGGTGGCGCCGATGGCATCGATGCAGAAATCAAGGATGGTGCCGATACGATGATCCGCCTGTCGAGCCTGACGCTGCCGCACGCGATGGCCCGCCTGGTGCTGTGCGAACAGCTTTACCGTGCGCACAGTGTCGTCCGCAACCATCCCTACCACCGCGAGGGTTGAGCACGATGACGCTGGATACGCGTAACCCGAGAATCTATCTGGCTTCGCGCAGCCCGCGTCGGCGCGAGTTGTTGATGCAGGTGGGTATCCGTTTCGATACCATCGCCTTCCGCAACCCGCCGCGCGAAGACAAGGACGTCGACGAGACCGCGCATCCGGATGAAACACCGCTCGACTATGTGCAGCGGGTCGCTCAGGCCAAGGCGCTGCATGGCTGGCGCATCGTTGGCTGGCGGCGGCTGATGCCGCAGCCGGTACTGGCAGCGGATACGACGCTCGAACTGGATGGCTGCATCATTGGCAAGCCGAGCGACGCCGATGACGCGATTCGTATTCTGCGCCGCCTTTCGACCAAGACGCATCGGGTGTTGACGGCCGTGGCGGTGGCGTTCGAGGGACGTCTCGAATCGGCGCTGTCGGTCAGCGAGGTTCGTTTTGGTGCGCTCGACGAGGGCGAGATCCGCCGCTATGTGGCCAGCGGGGAGCCGATGGACAAGGCCGGCGCGTACGGTATTCAAGGGCATGCCGGCTTGTTTGTCGAGCAACTGACCGGCAGCTACACCGGCGTCATGGGCTTGCCGCTGTTCGAGACCGGTGCGCTGCTCAGGCGCTTTGGTTATCCGCTCTGAGCCCGGCGCGCAATAAGGCGACCGCCTGTGCGATGCCGGACGGGTGTGGTGCCGGCGGCATTGGCTGAGCCCACAAGGCTTCGAAGGCATTCCGCCAATGACCGCCAGCCAGGGTGGAGGCTTCGATTTCATGACAGCGGCCATTCTCCTTGAGCCACTCGATCAGGCAATCCTGTTCCGGCCAGTTCTTGCGCCGTTGATAAAGGACCGCCGTGCGATTGCAGGCTGCCTCGACGAAGGTGCCGTAGCCCGGCTTGGTGAGTACGGCATCGACACTCGCCAGTAGATCGGTAAAGGAGAAACCGAGCGGTTCAAAGGCGGTCATGTCGGGGCGTGCAATGTTCCACGTCTGTGGCAGCAGCCAGCGAATTCCTGGCGTCTCCGGCCAGTGGTCGACCCTCAGGTCGTGATCGATGCCGCCGAAGGCGATCAGCACGGTTCGTTCGTTTTCCTTGCATCGCAGTGTTTCGCGCAGCACCGAGCTGCGTTGGGTTCCGAGCGAAGCCACGGGGCCAACGGCCTCGGCATTGGGAAGCGCGAGCATCGGCATGGCCGGCGTCAGGCGCAGAAAACGGGCTGCCGAGCCGTAGGCGGCCAGCATCTCGGCATGGATTGGCGCTGCCCAGGACTCGCCGCCGAAGAAGTGGGCAAAGAGGTCGGCCCAATTGAGCGAACACATCGACATTGCCGGAAGGCCGACGCGTGCTGCCGCCGCCAGCGGCAGGTAGGCAACATCGGTGAGGACAAGGTCGGGCCGCTGTGTGTCGAGGAAACGCACTTCGGCGTCAACGCGTTCGGGCCAGGTGGCATGCAAGGCCCGGTAGCGTTCTGCGGTGGCCGCCAAATCGATGCTGACGGCATTGCGCATGGCGAAGCCAAAATCGCTGCTGTCTTCGAGGTAAGAAAACTCACCGGGAATACGTGATCTGGCCTTGGCTTCGGGCAGTCCGCAGCGAATCGTCAACTGCAGCGCCGGGAGTTGGGCACGCAGCGCGGTGAGAATCGGCGCCACTTGCGCCAGGTGTCCGAAGCCGTGCGACGAGATGTCGACGAAGAGATGCTTCATTCGCTGACAAAGCGTGCCAGCATGGCACCGGCGTAGTGTTCCGGTTGGTTCCCCGGCAATGGAATCCAGACCCGGTGGCCGTTGCCCGGCGCGACGCCCAGTGTCTCGCCGACAGCGTTTTCCATGTGCGTGAGTGGGAACGTCAGGTTGCCGGTCGGATGGATGAGTTCGATGTGGTCGCCGACGGCGAAGCGATTCTTGACGTCGATTTCAGCGAGTTGGCGCTCGGTACTCCAGGCGACCACATCGCCGACGTAGCGGCTGCGACCGGATTCGGAATGCCCGCGCCAATAGTTCTGCAGATCGGCATCGTGGTGGCGCTGATAAAAGCCGTCGGTGTAGCCACGGTTGGCCAGCCCTTCGAGCTCGCCCAGAAGCGTCGTGTCCAGGGGGCGCCCGCACAGGGCGTCGTCGATAGCGCGCCGATAGACCTGTGCCGTCCGCGCGACATAGTAGGGGGATTTTGTCCGCCCCTCGATCTTGAGCGAATCGACGCCGATCTCGATCAGTCGCTGGATGTGCTCGAGCGCCCGAAGATCTTTCGAGTTCATGATGTAGGTGCCGTGCGCATCTTCCTCGATTGGCATCAATTCGCCCGGGCGCTCACGCTCCTCGAGCAGCCAGACGTCGCCGGCGGCGTCTTCGGACGCCGGTTTTAGCGCATAGTCCCAACGACAGGAATTGGTGCAAGTCCCCTGGTTTGAATCGCGTCGGTTGAAATAGCCGGAGAGCAGGCACCGTCCCGAGTAGGCAACGCAGAGTGCGCCGTGGATGAAAACCTCGAGTTCGATGTCCGGACAGGCTTGGCGAATCTCGGCGATTTCATCGAGCGACAGCTCGCGCGACAGGATGATGCGGGTGATGCCAAGCTTCTGCCAAAAGCGAACGGCCGCGAAATTGACGGTATTTGCCTGGACGGACAGATGGATCGGCTGGTCGGGCCAATGCTCGCGCACGAGATCGATCAGGCCGGGGTCGGCCATGATCAGGGCATCGGGCTGGAGCGCGATGACCGGCGCCATGTCAGCCAGATAGCTGCGAACCTTGGCGTTGTGGGGCAGGATGTTGCTGACGACGTAGAACGATTTGCCGGCCGCGTGTGCCTCGTCCATGGCGGCACCAAGCACGTCGAGCGTACCGAATTCGTTGTTGCGGACGCGCAGGCTGTAACGCGGCTGCCCGGCATAGACGGCATCGGCGCCGAAGGCGAAAGCGGTGCGCATCATGGCCAGGGAGCCGGCGGGCGCGAGCAACTCCGGGTGGGGGGGGCGTTGTGTCATACAGTGGGCGACCGGAGTGCAACCTTTGCAGGCGTGCGAAGAATCCGGGCGAAGCAGGTAGAATGTGACGGAAAACAACATTTTACCCGCTTCGTGCGGGCATCGTCCGACGATCATGGCAGAAGACATTCTCATCAATTTCACGCCGCAGGAAACGCGTGTTGCAGTTATCTATCAGGGCGCCGTGCAGGAATTGCATATCGAGCGCACCGCCAACCGCGGCCTGGTCGGCAACATCTACCTCGGGCGCGTCGTGCGCGTCCTGCCGGGGATGCAGTCGGCATTCGTTGACGTCGGCCTGGAGCGCACCGCATTCCTGCATGTGGCGGATATCTACGAGCCCCGTCCTGCCAGCGAGTCACCGCGGCCGATCGAGCGCATCCTGCATGAAGGGCAAAGTATCGTCGTGCAGGTGATCAAGGACCCGATCGGCACAAAAGGCGCGCGATTGTCGACGCAGATGTCGCTGGCAGGTCGCATGCTCGTCTACCTGCCCATGGAGAAGCACATCGGCATTTCGCAGCGCATCGACAACGAGGCCGGCCGCGAGGCGCTACGAGAAAAGCTTGCGCGGCTCGTTCCGGACGATGAGCCGGGCGGCTACATCGTGCGGACCATGGCTGAAAATGCCAGCGACGACGATCTGCTCAAAGATATGGCCTATCTGCGCAAGCTGTGGGGCAACATCGAGGAACGCGCTCGAACACGCGCGGCGCCGTCGATGATCTACCGCGAACTGTCGCTTGGCCTGCGCGTGCTGCGCGACTTCGTCAACCCCGATACGACCAGCATCCTCATCGACTCGCGTGAGAATTTCCAGGCACTCAAGTCATTTGCTGAAACCTACACGCCTGCCGTTTTGCCGCAGTTGACCCACTATACGGGTGAGCGGCCGCTCTTCGATCTGCACGGCGTCGAGGAGGAAATTCAGCGGGCGCTGGCTCGCCGCGTTGATCTCAAGTCGGGTGGCTACCTGATCTTCGATCAGACCGAAGCAATGACCACCATTGACGTCAATACTGGCGGTTTCGTCGGTGTGCGCAATTTCGACGACACAGTCTTCAAGACCAATCTTGAGGCGGCACAGGCGATCGCCCGCCAGTTGCGCTTGCGCAACCTCGGCGGCATCATCATCATCGACTTTATCGACATGGACAGCGAGGATCACCGCGCTGCCGTCCTCGCCGAATTCAACAAGGCGCTGGCCAGTGACCACACGCGCCTGACCGTCAATGGCTTCAGCGCACTCGGCCTGGTGGAAATGACGCGCAAGCGTACACGCGAATCGCTCGCGCATGTGCTGTGCGAAGCGTGCCCGACCTGCGGCGGGCGTGGCGAAGTCAAGACGGCGCGCACGGTGTGCTACGAGATTCTGCGCGAGTTGTTGCGCGAGGCACGGCAATTCAACGCGCGCGAATTCCGGATTCTCGGCAGCGTTTCCGTCATTGACGTCTTTCACGACGAGGAATCGCAAGGACTGGCAATGCTGTCCGACTTCATCGGCAAGCCGATTTCCCTGCAGGCCGAGCCGAGCTATGCGCAGGAGCAATACGACATCGTATTGCTCTGATCCGCGTCAGTCGAGATTTCCGAGCGCCTCGCGGTAGCGTTCGAGCGCGTCTTCCCGCCCCGTGGCGCTGACCTTGAGATCGTTGATCAGGCCATTCTCCAGGCTGTAGCACCAGCCGTGCACGGTCACCGCCTGGCCGCGTGACCAGGCATCGCGCAGCACCGAGGTCTGGCAGACGTTGACGACCTGTTGCATCACGTTGAATTCGCACAGGCGATTGACCCGTTCTGCCCGATCCTCAATGGCATTCAGCCGGGCTTCGTGGCGATCGCGAACGTCCTGCACATGGCGCAGCCAGTTGTCGGTGAGGCCAGTGCGGTTATCGAAAAGCGCGGCCGTGACACCGCCGCAGCCATAGTGACCGACGACCAGAATATGTTTTACGCGCAGGATTTCGACCGCGTAGTGGATCACCGACAGCGCGTTGAGGTCGGTGTGCACGACCACGTTGGCAATGTTGCGATGAACGAAGACTTCACCGGGCGCCAAACCGATGATCTGGTTTGCCGGCACGCGGCTGTCCGAGCAGCCGATCCAGAGATATTCCGGCGACTGCTGATTGACGAGTCGAGCAAAAAACTCCGGGTCGCCTGCGCGCATCCGCTCCGACCAGGCTCGGTTGTTTTCAAACAGGTTTTCGATTGACGCATCCGACATGGCAAATCCTGCGCGTTAAACGGGGAGGGGCACGTTATTCATGTTCGACCAAGGCAGTTCGATTCTGCCTCGTCGGCGTGTCGGACATTCAAACCGATTGATTGTTCGATAACTGAACTAGCGAATAGCGGGTACGGCGATGGCAACCCGCCAAAACCAAAGACTTGTTGCTATGACTGACTGGAAAAAACCGACCCAAAGCGGTAGTTGGCGGTTCAGAGAAGCGAACCTTCAGAACGAAGCTGTAGAAAAAGTATCTTCATACCGGCATCGTGCCGTGAACCGAATGGAATATCAACGATCCAATGGATATTGGCTACGGAGGTATTGCATGGCACGGTACAAAACAATTGACCTCAGCCCGCGGTTTCTTGCCGTTGATCTGGAGAAACAGTTGTTGCCCGGCAGCTTTGCCCACGCCGTGCATCATCTGCTCGAACGCGATTTCGATCTTTCCGGTTTTGACGCCCGTTACCGCAACGATGAGACGGGTGCATCAGCCTACCCGCCGGGAATGTTGCTCAAGATCATTCTCTGCGCCTACGCCGAAGGCGTGATCAGCAGCCGGGGCATTGAACGGCTGTGCCGCGAGCACGTCACCTTCATCGCGCTCTCCGGCGACAGCGCCCCGCACTTTACGACACTGGCCGCCTTCGTCTCGGGGCTTGGTAACGACGTCGCCAAGCTCTTTGCCCAAGTGCTCTATCTCTGCGATCGGCAAGGCCTGATCGGCCGGCAGATGTTTGCCATCGACGGCGTCAAGCTACCGAGCAATGCATCCAAAGCCAAGAGTGGTACGCGTGCCGATTTTTCCCGTCAGGCCGACAAGCTCGAAGCTGCCGCCCGAGCCATGATCACTCGTCACCGCCAGAACGACGCCTTGCCGGTCGAACCCGATCTGGACGAGAAGGCCGCCCAGCGTATCGAACGCCTGCGGACTGAAGCCGCACAACTCCGTCAATGGCTGGCCGACCATCCTCATGACCGCAAGGGCAGCAAAGGTGCGATCCGCAAGAGCAACCGCACCGATCCCGATAGCGCCAAGATGGCCACCAGCAAAGGCGTTATTCAAGGCTATACCGGCGTCGCCGCCGTCGATGGTGCGCACCAGATCATCATTGAGGCGCAGGCGCATGGCACCGGTTCCGAACAGGAACTTCTCCTGCCGATGATCCGGGCCACACAATCCATGATCACGGGAGACACCCTCTACACCGCCGATGCCGGCTACCACTCGGAAACCAACCTCAACATGCTGGCCGAAGCAAACATCCCGGCGCTGATTGCGGATAACGGCATGAGGAAGCGGGACGAACGGTTCAAGGACCAGGAGAAATACAAAGCCCTGCCTGATCCGCTCTACGACAAGGCGCATCCGAAGAAAACCAGCAAAACGTACAGGACGACAGACTTTGCCTACGACCAACGCGCCGGAACCTGTATCTGCCCGGCCGGCAAACACCTTTACCAGAATGGCTCGAACTGCATTCACAACGGCTATCTCGCGACCCATTTCTCCGGCACGCTGCGCGATTGCGTGCCGTGCGACCGGCGAAAGCAATGTCTGCGCACGCCGGACAAAACCAAAGTCCGGCAGGTCAGCTTCTTTCGGGGCAAGGCGGGTTCAACGCAAGTGAGCTACACCGATTTGATGAAACGGGCGATCGACAGTGAGGAAGGGCGGCGGCTATACGGCCAGCGTTTCGCCACCGTCGAACCGGTCTTCGGCAATCTCCGGTACAACAAGCGACTCAATCGTTTCACCCTGCGTGGACAGAAGAAGGTCGATACGCAATGGAAGCTCTATTGCCTCGTCCACAACATCGAGAAGCTGGCACACCACGGGTATGCGATGAGCGGGTAGCGAGAAACACGGTCAAAACAGCCGATGACCAACGGCCGGATCGTCATTTATCAGTCGGTCATCGTTTCAATTCGCATTCAATCTGCAAATCCGGAAACAGAAATGGCGCGATGAAACCGCGCCATTTCTTTGTCCAAGATCCCGCCGAAAAGGGGTTTTTCTACAGCTTCAACGCCTGAGTTAAGCCGCGGTGCGCAGTGGCAAGCGGCGTGCGAAGCTTAGCG
>CAYUYI010000006.1:0-21628 GCA_964448995.1 uncultured Propionivibrio sp.
TCGCACTGGCCGGCGTTGGCCACTTCGTGGTGATGCACTTCGACCGGGATGCCGAGCGACTCGAGCGTCAGCACCATCGCCGAACGGATATCGTGCAGGCTGTCGACCGGCGGAACGGGGAAGTAACCGCCCTTGACGCCCGGACGATGGCCGGTGGAACCACTGCCCTCGTTGCGCTCGCCGGCGCCCCACGCAGCTTCGGCCGAGTGAATCTTGAGGTTGCAGCCCGACATATCGACGGACCATTCGACGCCGTCAAAAATGAAGAATTCGGGTTCCGGCCCGAAATAGGCCGTATCGCCGATCCCAGAGGACTTGAGATAGGCTTCAGCGCGCTTGGCGATCGAGCGCGGATCGCGGTCATAGCCACGGCCATCGGTCGGATCAACGACGTCGCAGGTGATCACGACGGTCGTTTCATCATAGAACGGGTCAACATAGGCCGTCGCAGGATCGGGCATCAGCAGCATGTCGGAAGCCTGAATCCCCTTCCAACCAGCGATCGACGAACCGTCGAAGGCGTGACCGCTCTCGAACTTGTCTTCATCGAAAGCACTAACCGGCACGGTCACGTGCTGTTCCTTGCCGCGGGTATCGGTAAAGCGGAAGTCGACGAACTTGGCGTCGTTTTCCTGAACCATTTTGATAACGTCTTGCGGGCTTGCCATTGCGAAGTCTCCTCAGCAAATACCGGTGAATCCGGCGACTATAGAAATTGGTGTTCGGGTATTAGCAGAAACCATGCCACGCCGCAAAAAACGGAATGCCTAACGTGTCACGCGACAAAGCCCGCCCCCTGCAATGTTTTTCGCACGCTTTCGGTGCGGGCAATCAAATAATGCACCACGATAGTGCAAAACAAGGGCTTTCGCCACTTTCTCAAGATGCACACGCCCAAACCAGGTTCATGCCTGGCGCGGCGAATCGTCGTGGATACATGCGAAGCCCCCCGTACCGGCGAAAGCTCACTAAGTGATTTATACTGCAAATACACATTGATGAGTGTCACATCTCAAATCTTCTGCGTTCGCATGCCATGGGAAAACTGACCGACCTGCTCAATCTGGCCCAGACGCGAGCCCGTGAACTCGGGCTGCCTTATGCGGGCGCGCTGACCCCTGCAGAAGCTTACGAGGTTTGGCAGTTGGCGCCGGGCGCCCGCCTTGTCGATGTGCGTACGCGGGCCGAGTGGGATTGGGTCGGGCGCATTCCCGGTGCCGTCGAGATTGAATGGAACACTTACCCCGGTAGTCAGCCCAATCCGGATTTCCTGGCACAAATCCGGCGTCAGGTCGACCGCGAGGCGCTCGTACTGTTCATCTGCCGCAGTGGCGTGCGCTCGCACAACGCCGCCAGTCTGGCCAGCACATCCGGTTTCACGGCATGCTATAACGTGCTCGAAGGATTTGAAGGCGACATCGACGCCAACGGACAACGGGGCAAAGTGGGCGGCTGGCGCCGGGCAGGATTACCCTGGAAAAACTGAGTCCGCGGCATCGCAACCCCCCCCTCCCCCAACGCCTTTGAGGCATTTTTCAACACGTCACGACCATACACATACCGATGTCCGCACCGATTTCCTTTGACACTTTCAACACCCTGTCCGACGCCGACTGCCACACCCGTATCCGCGCCGCCCGCGCCGCGCTCGGCGATCGCGCCGTGATACTCGGTCATCATTACCAACGCGCCGATGTGTACCAGTACGCCGACCTGACCGGCGATTCCCTGCGCCTGTCGCGCATGGCCTCGCAGACGGATGCCGAATACCTCGTCTTCTGTGGCGTGCATTTCATGGCCGAGGTCGCCGACATCATGTCGAAGCCGCACCAGATCGCCGTTCTGCCCGACCTTGCCGCCGGCTGCTCGATGGCCGACATGGCTAACCTGGCCAAGGTCACGCGCTGCTGGCGCGAGCTGAGCGAGGTACTCGACGCGGAAGCATTGGTCACGCCGGTGACCTACATCAATTCGGCCGCCGACCTCAAGGCGTTCTGCGGCGAACATGGCGGCATCGTCTGTACCTCTTCGAACGCGCCAAAGATCGCCCAATGGGCCTTCGCCCGACGCGAGAAAATCCTGTTCTTTCCTGATCAGCATCTCGGACGCTGGACGGGTCATTCGATGGGCATTCCGCTCGACGAGATGTTCGTCTGGGATCCGGATCTCGAATACGGCGGCCTGACACCGGAGCAGATCCGCAAGGCAAAATTGCTGCTTTGGAAAGGCCACTGCTCGGTCCACCAGATGTTCCAGCCCGCGCACATTGCCCGCTTCCGCCAGCAATACCCCGACGGACGGGTTGCCTCGCACGCCGAGTGCGCCTTCGACGTCTGTCTGGCCTCCGACTACGTCGGTTCGACCGAACTGATCATCGACGTCGTCAAGAAGGCGGCGCCGAATACCCGCTGGCTGGTCGGCACCGAACTCAATCTGGTCAATCGGCTGGCGGAGGAGGTCAAGCAGGAAGGCAAGATCGTCCAGTTCATGTCGCCGACCGTCTGCATGTGTTCAACGATGCAGCGTATCGACCCGCAACATTTGGCCTGGGCGCTCGAAAACCTGGCCGAGGGCCACATCGTCAACCATATTCACGTTCCGGAGCACGAAGCCGCACTGGCGAAGGCGTCCGTCGAAAGGATGCTCGCCGTCTCGTGAGCGCCATGGACATTCCGCAGATCAGCGTCGTCACCTACAACATCCACAAGGGATTTTCGCAATTCAACCAGCGCATGGTGGTGCACGAACTGCGCGAGCAACTGCGCGGAATGGCCCCGGACATCGTTTTTCTGCAGGAAGTCCAGGGGCGCAACCGGCGACATGCAGCCACCATCGACAACTGGCCAGAAGAAGCACAGCACGACTTCCTGGCCGAGGACGTCTGGCAATCAACCGCCTACGGACGCAACGTCATCTATGATCACGGCCACCATGGAAACGCGATCCTCTCGCGCTTTCCGATCTCGCGCTCGTTCAACCAGGACGTCACGCACATGCGCTTCGAGCGGCGCGGTTTGCTGCATTGCGTCCTCCAGGTCGACAGCCTGCCCCGCCCCGTTCACTGCGTCTGCGTCCATCTCTCGCTCTTCGCCCGCTCGCGGCGGCGCCAGATGGACGCGCTGGCCAGTTATCTCGAAAGCATCACCGATCCTGACACGCCCTTGCTGATCGCCGGAGACTTCAATGACTGGCGCAATGAGGCCGATGCCCTGCTTGCCCGGCGCCTTGGCCTCAGCGAATCGATTGCCGGCGACAGCGGCGACGGAGGTTCCCCTGGGCGCAGCTTTCCCGCCAAGCTGCCGGTGCTGCGCCTAGACCGCATTTATATGCGTGGATTTTCGGTCGAACATGCCGAAATCCATTATGGCGAGCCCTGGTCGAGAATTTCCGACCACGCCGCCCTTTCGGCGTCACTCAACTGGAACGATGGCCGTTGAACTGCTTCCCGGCCACCGCCTGACGCTGCTCAACAGCGGCGCCGAGTATTTTCCGGACCTGCGGCGCGCCATCGACCAAGCCACGCGCGACATCCGGCTCGAGAGCTACATCTTCGCTGACGACTCCGTCGGGCGAGCGATCGCCGCAGCGTTGATCGAGGCCGCCGGACGCGGCGTGCGCGTGCGCGTCCTGGTCGATGGCTTTGGCTCACCCGAATTCGCGCACACGTTGTTGCCCGGCCTCGCCGCAGCCGGCGTCGAGGCGATGGTTTACCGCCCCGAACTGGCCCGTCTGGCCCTGCGCCGTCATCGCCTGCGCCGCCTGCACCGCAAGCTGGTGCTCATCGATGACCGTATCGCTTTCGTCGGCGGCATCAATCTCGTCGACGACCATGACGACGGCAAACTCGATACCCCGCGTTTCGATTTTTCCGTACGCATCGAAGGCCCCGTCATTGCCGATATCCGCCACGCCATGCTGCGACTCTGGGAAATCACTGCCTGGGCACGCCTGAAGCGACGCCCGCCTGCGGCAGGCCCCGGTGTGCCGGAACCCACCAACCGTGGTGATCAAAAGGCTGCTTTCATCATTCGCGACAGCATCCGCCACCGCCGCTCGATCGAGCGCGCCTATCTCGCCGCCATCCTCGCAGCCCGCCAGCGCGTTCTGATCGCCAACGCCTATTTCCTGCCCGGCCGGCGTTTCCGCAGCGCGCTGATCCGGGCTGCCCGTCGCGGTGTCGAAGTCACGCTGCTGCTACAGGGCTGCATCGAGTACCGGCTTCAGCATTACGCCACGCAGGCACTTTATCGGCAACTACTGGGGGCCGGTATCCGCATCTTCGAATATCGCGAGGGATTTCTCCACGCCAAGGTGGCCGTCATCGACGACCGTTGGGCAACGGTTGGCTCGTCCAACATCGACCCGTTCAGCCTCCTGCTCGCCAAGGAAGCCAATCTGGCGATTGACAATGCCCTATTCGCAGCCGATCTGAACCGGCCTCTTGCTGAAGCCCTCCGAGCGCGTGCTCAGGAATTGCCGCGCGACCATTGGCAGAAAATCCCCTGGTATTCGCGCGTTCTACGCTGGATCTGCTACGGCCTCGTACGGCTGGCCGTCAGCCTCACCGGCCAGGGCCATCGGCAGTGACGGCAGGCAGAATCGCTCGGGCCTTCGGTACCCGTGTCATTGCCCACGCGCCGATCGCCCACGCCCAGAATTCGCCCAGCGGCGCGCCAACCAGTTCAGCCGGCACCGGATTGCCCAAGAACGCGCACACCTCGGCAAGCAACGCGCTCCCTCGCTCGGAGGCAACGGCCGGTGCCAGCGTCTGTTTTGATAGTTTCTCACCAACGGCATTAACCGCGACCGGCAGGTGCGCATAGCTCGGCGTCGGCAAACCGAGACATTGCTGCAACCAGATCTGGCGCGCCGTCGAATCAAGCAGATCGACGCCCCTAACCACCGCATTGATGCCCTGTGCTGCATCGTCCACGACCACCGCCAGCTGATAGGCATACTGGCCATCGGCGCGAAACAGCACGAAGTCGCCTACCTCATGTTCGAGATTCTGCCGACAGTCGCCCTGCACACGGTCGGAAAAGACGAATTCACGGTCCGGCACACGCAGCCGCCACGCCCGCGCAGCCTTGTCGGCGGGAAGACCATCGCGGCAGGTCCCCGGATAGAGCAAGCCACCGTCGACCGATTTTCGCCTCGCCATCGCCGTAATCTCGCGGCGCGAACAGGCACAGGGATACACCAATCCGTCAAGCTGTAGTCGCACCAGCGCAGCATGGTAGACATCAAGGCGACGGCTCTGCACCCAGACCTCGCCCGCCCATTCGAAACCGAAGCTTTCGAGGGTGCGCAGGATGCCGCTCGCTGCACCGGACACGGTGCGCGGCCCGTCGACGTCTTCGATGCGCACCAGCCATTCGCCGCCCTGCGACCGCGCATCGAGATAACTGCCAACCGCTGCCACCAGCGAGCCGAAATGCAGCGGCCCCGTCGGCGACGGGGCGAAACGGCCGCGGTAACAAGACATAGGACTAGTCATGACGGTCATATTGAGCCACTACGATTGGCGACAAGCACTGCTGTTCGCTGACGGGTTCGCACGGCCCTCTCTCTTCGGCAATCCAATCACACACAACCAAGCAGCGCCCCCGATCACGCCTCCCGATAATGGATCGCGCTGACGGAGCGCAAACGTTCTGCGGCCTGCTCCGGGGTGAGATCACGTTGCGCCTCGGCCATCATTTCGTAACCGACCATGAACTTTCGGATACTGGCGGAGCGCAGGAGAGGCGGGTAAAAATGTGCGTGAAGTTGCCAGTGGTCGCCTGCATGCCCGTCGAACGGAGCGCCATGCCAGCCCATGGAGTACGGGAAAGAACATTCAAACAAATTGTCGTAACGGCTCGTAAGCTCCTTGAGTACTACAGCGAGTTCTTTTTTCTGGTTTGCGGACAAATCAGGTAGCCGGCGGGTGTGACTCTTTGGCAACAGCAAGGTTTCAAAGGGCCAGGCGGCCCAGTAAGGTACGACGGCCAACCATTCTGTCGTTTCGATCAGGGCACGAGTTCCTCCCGATTCTTTTCGCGCATAGTCGAGCAGCAACGGAATCCCATGGCATTCCAGATACTCGGCCTGCAGGCGGTCTTCCAGGGCCGCCTCATGTGGAACAAAGCTGTTGGCCCAGATCTGTCCATGCGGGTGAGGGTTTGAGCATCCCATCATCGCGCCCTTGTTCTCGAAAATCTGCACCCACGGGTATTGCATGCCAAGATCAACGCTTTCCTGGACCCAAGTATCCACCACCGCTTCCAGCGCGGACAGCCCAAGCTCAGGCAGGCTAACCCCGTGATCCGGCGAGAAGCAAATCACTCGACTTGTTCCTCGCGCCGCGCCTGTTTCAAACAAGGGATCGGCAGGCCGTGGCGGCACCGGCGTGTCGGCAGACAGGGCTGCGAAATCGTTGGTGAAGACGTAGACGCCCGTATAGTCTGGGTTGCGCTCACCAGACACGCGCAGATTCCCTGGACAAAGATAACAATCAGAGTCGTACTTGAGGCGCAAGCTCCGGTCAGGCGGGGTTTGCTGCCCTTGCCATGGGCGCTTGGCGCGGTGTGGCGAAACGAGAACCCACGATCCAGTCAGGGGATTCCGCCGACGGTGGGGGTGATCCGAAGCATCGAACATCATGTAGAAGCCTTTGGCGACAACTCGGTACCAGCAGAGGTTGAAATGAGACGAGTATACCTTCTGCCCTTTTTCAGATGACTATCGTGGGCGATAGAACGAGTGATCATCATCATTGACTCCGTCTTAGCGAAACACGCCTAAACACGCACAAGACCGATATTGCTCTTTGCTTTCCCAGCGCGCCCTGTCGGTCGGCGCAATTACTCCCACGCACGATTTCGACGGTCGTAGGGCGAGATCATCGCTAAAACATCGGTGCTAGAATCTAAGTCATCAATCATACGACGCATCGATCCTCTTCTGGAGACGTTTTGGCATGAGTGCGATCACATTCGGTACTGGAGGCTGGCGAGCCCTCATTGGCGAAGAGTTCACCCGCGAGAACGTTCGCCTGTTGTCCCAGGCTGTCGCCCAGGACATGTGCGGTAAAAATTCGCAGGCGCAGGGGATCGTCGTCGGTTATGACCGGCGCTTTCTCTCGGACAAGGCTGCACGCTGGATTGCCGAGGTTCTGGCTGGCAACGGAATTCATGTCTATCTGATCGACAAAGTGGCGCCAACACCGCTTGTCATGTTCGCCGTGAAATCGCTAAACACTGACGTCGGCATGGCCGTAACCGCCAGCCACAACCCTGCCGATTACAATGGCATCAAGATTTTCACACGGGGGGGCCGCGACGCAACCGAAGCGATCACCGATTCGCTCGAGGCTGCGCTCAAAGAAATCGGCCCAGAGAACGTGCGTGCCATACCGTTCCAAAAGGGAATCGAAGACGGAATCATCGAACGCATCAATCCTTTCAATGCCTACATCGATACGATTCTGTCGATGATCGATGTCGAGTCGATCAAGAAAAAAAATCTCAAAGTCCTGCTCGATCCGATGTTCGGCGTATCGAAAACCTGCATTCAGACCATTCTGGTAACGGCGCGCTGCGAACTCGAGATCATCAACGACCGGCATGATGCGCTGTTCGGCGGTCGACTGCCATCGCCGAACAACCTGACCTTGGCGCGCCTGAGGCATCTGGTCGTTGAGAAAGGCTTTGATATCGGCATCGGAACCGACGGCGATGCCGATCGCCTCGGCATCATCGACGAAAAGGGCGACTTCATCCATCCCAATGACATCCTGGCGCTACTCTATTATTACTTGCTCAAGCACAAAGGCTGGAAAGGCGGCGTGGTGCGCAATCTCGCGACGACGCACCTGCTTGATCGGATTGCCGAAGGATTCGGTGAACGCTGTTACGAGGTCCCTGTCGGTTTCAAGCACATCAGCTCGAAAATGGAGGAAACGAAGGCACTGATCGGCGGGGAGTCGAGCGGCGGACTGACGATTCGCGGCCACATCCCGGGCAAGGATGGGGTATTCGCCGCCAGCCTGCTGATCGAGTTGCTGTGCGTCACCGGACAAAACCTGTCCGGACTTCTGGAGGAAATCCACCAACGATTTGGAGACTTCCACACTGCGGAATGGGATTACCACTTCGACCCTGAACTCAAGCCGCAACTGCTGCGCAAGATTCGACCGGGATGCGATCTGCCAGAATTTTTACAGAAAATTGTTTCGACCAGTCATATGGATGGCATGAAGATGGTTTTCGATAACGGCGGCTGGGCGTTGATCCGCTTCTCTGGAACCGAGCCGCTATTGCGCGTCGTGGCCGAAATGCCGTCGCGCGATGAAGCACACGCCATCGTGACGAACATCAAACACCATCTCGACGCTTGACGTCCGTATTTCCTGCAACAAGGTCTTTTCATGAGTTCGATTGATACCGTCGTTTTCGACATTGGCAATGTTTTAATCCCCTGGGACCCCCGCTGGCTATACCGAAAGTTGTTGCCGGATGACGAGGCGATTGAGCGTTTTCTGCGTGAAGTTGACTTTCAAGCCTGGAATCTGCGTCACGATGCCGGCCAGCCCTTTGCGCTCGGGATTGCCGAACATGGCGCCCGCTTTCCGCACTACCGCCCTCTCTTGCAAGCCTACTTCGACCGATTTGAGGAAAGCATGGGATCGGCAATCGCCGGTACGCTGGCACTTGTCCGGCAGCTTCGCGCCAGTGGCTACCGCACGCTAGCCCTGACCAATTTTTCCGCGGAAACCTTCCGGCGCACGCTGGCACGCTATCCTTTCCTCAACGAGTTCGAAGGCATCGTCGTTTCCGGAGAAGAGCATCTGGTCAAACCGGATCCAGAAATCTACCGACGGTTATGCTCACGTTACGGCGTCGAGCCGGCGCGGTCGGTCTTCATCGACGACAGTGCGCCTAATGTCGCAGGCGCCCAAAACATCGGCATGCACGCGCTGCGGTTCTCCTCGCCGGAAAAACTCCGCATTGATCTGGCCACATTGGGCGTACGCATCCCCGATACGGCACAAACAGACGGCGATGCTTGAATGACCGACCTCTCTCCAACCTTGGTTGTTCTGGCCGCCGGACTCGGTAGCCGTTACGGGGGGCTCAAGCAACTCGATCCCATGGGACCGAACGGTGAGCCGCTCCTCGATTACGCGGTATTTGATGCATTGCGTGCCGGATTCACCCGCGTGGTTTTCGTCATTCGTGAGGAACTGGAGGCTTCCTTTAAGCGTAACGTCGCCGCGCGCTATTCTAAAAAAATCGATGTCGACTATGCCTTCCAGGCACTGACGGACATCCCCCCAAGATTTTCCGTCCCCGCGGGGCGAGTCCGCCCCTGGGGTACCTTACATGCGATATTGGCGGCACGGAAAATGATCGACACGCCTTTCGCCGTTATCAATGCCGACGATTACTATGGTGCGGATGCCTACCGGACGTTGGCACATTTTTTCGGCGGCTCGAAGGACGGCAACAGCGAATCAATGTGTCTTGTCGGCTATCCGTTGCGCGCCACATTGTCGGACAGCGGTGGCGTTAATCGGGGTATTTGTTGCGAAAGTAATGGTTTTCTCAAGAGTGTCGCCGAACACCGGGCCATCCGGCTCGAGAACGACGGAAACTGTTATGGGCTAGCTCCCTCCGGAGCGCGCGTTCAGATTGATGTAGACGCGCGAGTTTCGATGAATTGCTGGGGGTTCATGCCATCGGTACTGGAGATGATGAGCGGCTTTTTCGAGTCTTTTCTGGCTAACAATAGCGATCCGCTTTCTGCCGAGTGCTACATACCGAGCTTCGTTGACGCCATGATCGCATCCGGAAAAGGGGTTTGCCGTATTTTGGACACGTCAGCAACATGGTTCGGCGTGACGTATCCGGACGACAAACCAGACTGTGTGCACCGGATACGCTGCCTGATTGACGCGGGGGTCTATCCTGCGCCGCTCTGGGCTTAGTACAATATTCAGGTCAACGATGGCTTGGTCAGACAGCAAATTGAAAGCTGGGCGAAAGTCGATCGACAGGATGCAATGATAGACTGGCATCAGGAACAATCTCTGAACAGGCATGAGGCGGGGCAGGCGTACTTCTGATGCTTGTGGGGATCGAATGGCCGGGAAGGTGCTGTATCCGCGAGGTATCACGCCTTCCGGTTTTTTATTGACTGGAAATGGGGGTAGAGAACATGCGCAAAATGTCGTCGCTGCTTATTCTTGGAGCATTCGTAGTCACCCAGGCCGTCGCACAGGAAAAAGTCACGGTCTATTCCGCAGCCCCTCAAGACTTGATCGATCACGTTGTCCCGGCCTTCGAGAAGGCCACGAAGATCAAGGTTGAGCTGGTCAAGGGCGGTTCGGGCGACATGATCAACCGCATGAAGGCTGAAGCGGGGCGCAAGGCCGCCGACGTGCTTTTTAGCGTCTCGGCCGAAGTCGTTGATGCCAACGCCAAGCTTTTTAGCCCCTTCACACCGGAAAACGCCAAGTATCTGGGCGAGAATTTCAAGATCGATGGCGCATCAGTGCCATTTACCGCCGTGGCAAATGCGTTTGGCGTGAATACCAAATTGCTGACGCCGGCCCAGTACCCAAAAACCTGGATGGACCTTGGCAACCCCATCTACAAGGGCAAGATCTCCGCAGGTCGCCCGGACAAATCGGGTTCCGCATTCATTCAGCTGGGGGTGATTCTGCAAATCTACGGCGAAGAAAAAGGATGGGATGTTTACACCAAGATTCTCGACAATACCGTTCTCTCGAACAGTTCCGGTGCCGTTTCGAAGTTCGTGAATGACGGCGAAGCCAGCATTGGCCTGTCGAATGAAGACACGCTGCTCAAGTATAAAGCGGGTGGCGGTCCGGTCGAGATCCTGTATCCCACCGATGGTACCTCGGCTGTCGCCGATGTCATGGCCCTGTCCGCAACCCCTGCCAACGCAGCTGCCGGCAAGGCCTTCATCAATTTCATGCTATCCAAGGAAGCGCAGGAGATTTTGGATTCCGTCGGGCGCCGTCCGGTACGCAGCGACGTCGTGACCAAGAGCCCCCTGACGCCGTTGAACAAGATCAAGGTCGTCAAGTATGACGACGCCTGGGCTGCCGCCAACCGGGCGCGTATCCTGGCCAAATGGAACGATCTGCTGCTCAACAAGAAATAGCGCCTGACCAAGCCTTTTGGGGCCGGCGTATCCGGGGCCGGCCCCAAAAACCTGACTGTGCACAGTTCAATCGCGTTTTTCCCAGCGTCACCGCTGCCATTTGCATGAGTCGAACATGACCCACGTCGAACTGAAAAACATAAAAAAATCCTACGGCAGTTTCGTTGCGTTGAAGGATGTCACGCTGACCATCGACCGCGGCGCATTCTTCACGCTGCTCGGTCCAAGCGGATGCGGAAAAACTACGCTTCTGAGAGCCATCGCAGGATTTCATCAACAAGACGCGGGTGAAATCCTTCTGGAAGGAAGCTCGATCGGTCACCTTAGCGCCAACAAGCGCAATGTCGGTATGGTTTTCCAGGACTATGCCGTCTTTCCGCACCTGAGCGTATTTGACAATGTGGCCTTCGGACTGGTCCAGCAGAAGGTTCCGCCCAAAGAGATACGTGAGCGGGTCTCGACGATTTTAGCGACGGTGCAACTCGACGCGCATGCCGAACGCATGCCACATCAATTGAGCGGCGGACAGCAGCAACGCGTTGGACTAGCCCGTGCCTTGGTCATTCGCCCCAAGGTATTGCTGATGGATGAGCCCCTGTCCAATCTTGATGCCAAATTGCGGGTGGACTTGCGTCGGGATATCCGCTCCCTGCAACAGTCGCTGGACATCACCACTATTTATGTGACACACGATCAGGAGGAAGCACTTTCCATCTCGGACCAGATTTGTGTGATGTTCGATGGCGTCGTGCAGCAGATCGACTCGCCATGGATGATTTACAACCGTCCTGCCAACCGTTTCGTCGCTTCATTCGTGGGCAGCAACAACTTCCTGCCGCTGACCCGGGATGACACGCAGCATCGCAAGGTGCTGGGACTCACGCTCGAACTTCCCGATTCAGTGCGACAGGTTCAAGGAGATGTCGTGGCCTCGATTCGGCCAGAGAACATTTCAGTAAATGCCCCAGTGGTTGCAGGCAACCTGCGAGTGGACGCTGTGGTTCGCCAGTCCATGTTCATCGGGCGCGAACTGCAATTGACTGTCGACGTTCAGGGACACGGCCTGATCGACGCGCTGACCGAACCGAGTGCAGCCATGACCGCACTCCGCCCCGGCGATGCGGTCAGACTGGGGATTGACCCGGCCGACCTGCTCTTTTTCGCGCCCGGTGCCACCGGCACACGACTGCAATGAATTCCCCGACCAATCCGAGCCCGAAGAACATCCGAGCGTACTTACGGATCGACTTCTGGTCGATCATCATGGGCATCGCGCTGCTCATCATCGGCCTGATGCTCGTCTGGCCGATTGCCCAAGTATTGCTGATGGGGGTCTTCGATTCAGCCACCCATGACGTCACGCTGGCGCATTACAAAAAAATCCTGACCCATCCGTACTACGTTGGTGCGCTCTGGAACACAATGATTGTCGGTTTGGGCGGCATGCTTGGGGCCTGTTTACTGGGTGTCCCGCTGGCGTATTGCACCGCGCGCTATGTGATCAAGGGGCGCAGCATCATCGCCACGCTGGCAGTCATGGCGCTGGTTTCGCCGCCATTCATCGGCGCCTACTCGTGGATCGTCGTGCTTGGCAACAACGGCTGGCTGACACTCCAGCTCAAGTCGCTGGGCATCAACATGCCCACCATCTATGGTGTCAGCGGCATCATTCTTGTGTTCAGCCTGAAGTTTTTCCCGTTCGTCTATCTGATGACCGAGAGCGCCCTGCGCAACATCAACCGCTCGTACGAAGAGGCGGCGGAAAATCTCGGTTGCACGTCGGTGCAACGCTTCTTCCGGGTCACTTTGCCGCTCGTGTTTCCCGCCACAAGCTCGGGCGCCATTCTCTGTTTTGTCCTCTCGATCGCCGATTTTGGCACACCGTCGATCATCGGGCGCGACTTCCGCACCTTGTCGACGATCGCCTACAACCAGTACACCTCGGAAATGGGCGGAACACCCACGATGGCAGTCAGTATCTCGATGCTCATGGTGGTAATTTCGATGCTGGCCGTCTTCTTGCAACGTCGCGTCATCGGCAAGCGCAGCTATTCCGGGTCGATGACCAACCGCCATGTTCAAAAAGAGGTCAGAGGACTCGCCGCTTTCGTTGTCCACGGGCTCTCGTACGCCATTGTGAGCTTGGCCACGCTGCCCATCCTCGTGGTGATCTACACCTCTTTTCTGCAAACCAAGGGACCGGTATTCAGCGGCGGATTCGGCCTCAACAGCTATGCCCGGGTAATCAAAGAAGTCCCCGATGTCATTCTGAATACATTCCAGTACTCGCTGGTGGCCACGTTGCTTATCACGGTGGCCGGAGGCTTGATGTCCTATGTCATTGTGCGCCGCGACTGGAAACTGTCCGGGTTTCTCGATTCCATCCTGATGGTTCCCTATGTCGTCCCTGGCGTGGTCATGGCGATCGGCTTCCTCCTGACATTCAACAAATGGCCGCTGGATCTCGTTGGAACGGGCACGATCATTGTCCTGATCCTGTTCATCCGCCGACTGCCCTACGGCGTTCGCGCCACCAGTTCAATTCTGCGCCAGATCAAACCCTCGATTGAAGAAGCCGCCGTCAATCTCGGCGCCTCCCCGGGCAAAGCCTTTCTGAAGGTCACGGTGCCGCTGATGATGCCTGGCATTGTGGCGGGGGCAATGATGAGTTTCATCACGGCGATCAATGAGCTGTCCTCAACCTTGCTGCTCTATACCGCACCGACAACCACCATGCCGGTCAGAGTCTACAATGCGGTCCTTGATGGCGAGTTCGGCATTGCCGCCGCGTTATCGACGCTCCTGCTTGTCAGCTCCGGGCTTTGTGTGTTCGGCGTCCTGCATTTTTCCAAATCCAAGGAAAACGCATTCGTTTAGGCGGATCAGGCCCGAGACACAGCTCACCAGCCTGATACCCGCCGTCAGCACAGAGCCACCGTCACCTCGCGGGCAGCCTCGCGACGAGAAGCCCGACGCTAAGCGGCCGCTTCGGCCGGCAGCAGTCGCACTCGACTGGGGTCAAAAGAGATCGATACCGCCGAGCCTTCGGGACGCACGCGATTGCTGGAGGGGTCGTCGATCTGCACGAGGATTTCACCGTAAGGCGTGGTCACGAAACTCTCGACACTCGAACCCAGATAAACGTTGGTCGCCACGGTACCGTCGCAAGCCCCCTCGCCAGGAGCGCCGAGACGCAGGGATTCCGGGCGCGCCATCAGCACGGCGCGAGCGCCGACGCCGGGGGCCATTGATCCGGCCAGCACTGGTTTGCCGTTGAGCAGGCAGGGCACCGGTCCATCGACGTGCGTATCCGGCACATCGACCGGGAAGAAAGCCACTTTACCGACGAAGCCGGCAACAAAACGCGAGTCCGGGCGTTCATAGATCTGCGAAGGGGGGCCGACCTGCTGGATGACGCCCTCCTTCATGACCACGACGCGGTCGGAAAGGCTCATGGCTTCGACCTGGTCGTGCGTAACGTAGATGGCGGTGATGCCGAGAGACTTCTGGATGCGCCGGATTTCGACACGCATCTGCTCGCGCAGCAGGGCGTCCAGATTGGAAAGCGGCTCGTCGAGCAACAGGACCTGCGGACGAACGACCAAACTGCGAGCCAGTGCCACCCGCTGCTGCTGTCCGCCGGAGAGGCGCCCCGGAGCGCGCTTGGAGAGGGCCTTGAGGCCAACGAGATCGAGCGCCTCCATGACACGGGTTTCAATTTCCGCCGGGCCAACCTTGCGCACGCGCAACCCGTAGGCGACGTTATCGAAGACATCGAGGTGAGGAAAGAGGCCGTAGGACTGGAAGACCGTGGCTGTCGCACGGGCGTTCGGCGGCAGAAAAGTGACATCCTCGCCGCCGATGCGGATCTTGCCGCGCGTCGGCAACTCGAAGCCGGCGATCATTCGCAGCATGGTGGTCTTGCCACAGCCGGAGGGACCGAGCAGGGTGACGAGCTCGCCGCCGGCAATCTGCAGTTGAGCCTCATTCACCGCATAGACGTCGGATTTGGTCTTGATGTCGCGAAACACCTTGGTCACTTGCTCGAGCGTTACCGGAACGGAGTTGATTTCCATGGATTCCTCTTACTGAACAGTCACAGTCTTTTCGAGATGTTCGCTCTTGCGCACAACCAAGCGCATCAGGCCAAAAACGGCCAGAACGATGAAGATGAGCGCGGTGGCGAGGACGCTGGCCAATCCGAAGCGGATATTCTCGGAAAAGTTATAGATCTGGATGGTGATGTGGTACCACTTGGCGCTGATCAGGAAAACGATCGCACTGACCGCCGTCATTGAGCGCACGAAGGTATAGGACATACTTGAAATGAAGGCCGGGCGGATCAGCGGCAGGATCACGGTGCGGAACACCGTGGCCTGATCCGCGCCAAGGTCGGCGGCAGCCTCCTCGATGGACGGGTCAATCTGGCGCAAGGTGGCCACGCCGCCCTCGAGACCGACAGGCAACTCTCGAATGACGTAACAGATGACGAGGATGGCGCCGGTACCAACCAGCAGGAAAGGCGGCTCGTTGAAGGCCAGGATGTAGCTGATGCCGATGAGCGTGCCGGGCACGGCGAAGGGCGTCATCATGAGAGCTTCGAGCGTCCGCTTGCCGGGGAACTGCTTCCGCACCACGAGGACGGCGCCAATCATGGCGATGAAGCCGGCAATGGGCGTGGCGATGCCGGCCAGGGTCATGGTCTGGAACAGCGCCGACTTGCCGCGCTGCAAGGCCTCAATGATGTTCTCGGTGGTAAAGGTGTAATCGATACCCCAGTTTTTGACGAAGCAACCGGCGATGATCGTGCCATACAACGACACGATGAACACGCTGGTCAAGACGACAAACGCGAGCAGGAAGAGTCGCGTCGGTTTCGAGGCCAGATCGGAGAGCCGACCGGATGGCTTGCCGGTCACCACGACGAAAGATTTTTTCGAGACCCAGGCGCGCTGGACGAAAAACGCAGTCAAAGTGGGCAGCAGCAGCAGAATGGACAGCGCCGCACCGTTGCCCAGCCGATTCATGCCGGTAACTTCGATGTAGGACTCGACCGACAGCACGCGGAAGCTGCCGGAGAGCAGCAGTGGGTTGGCAAAGTCAGCCAGCGAGTTGGTGAACACCAGCAACCAGGCGGAGAGGATACCGGGCATGGTCAGCGGCAGGGTCACACGCATGAAGGTCTGCCAGCGCGTGGCATTGAGGTCGAGGCTGGCGTCTTCGAGCGTCGAATCGATCGCATCCAGCACACCGGCCAACGTCAGAAAGGCGATCGGGAACATCGAAATGGTTTGCACCAGAGTCAGTCCGCCGAGGCCGTAAATGGTGAAATTTTCCAGCCCGAACAACCCCTTGGTGATCAACCCGTTGTTGCCGAACAGGAGGATGATCGAGAGTGTCAGCGAAAAAGGCGGCGAGATGACTGGCAGGGTGGCCAGCGCGGTCACGAGCTTTTTGCCGCGCAGACTCGTGCGGGAAACGAAAAAAGCGAACACGAAGCCAATGACGGTGGATATCGTGGCAGTCCAGACACCGAGCTGGATTGAGCCGTACAACGCTGAGAGATACTGGCGATTAGTCAGGATTTCCTTCCAGATCGCGAGCGAGAAGCGCCCCTCATGCACGAAAGTCAGGCGCAAGGCTTCGAAGAGCGGATAGGCGACAAAAATCAGGACGATGGTAAAGAGAACCAGGATCGCGTAGCCCGTTGGCGGATCGCGCGAAAACGTTGCGATACCGAAGCCCAAGGCGAAAAGTGCGAAGGCGATCAACGCCAGGGCGTAGGTCAGGTTGTGGAACGAGGTCAGGACGCTTTCATCAACAGCCGCGACAAGGATACCGGTGGCGGTGTCGCCTTCGGGATTGACCACTGGCGCAAAAATGATCAGAGATTCGACCGGTCCCAGGCGCACGGCATCGGGAACAATGAAAGTTTCGAGATAGGCAGCTGCCTCGATGCCGGTTTTGAATTCTGGCGACTCCCGACGTGATTCCCAGAGCGCCTTGAGGTCGGCATCAAGCGCGAACGCCTCCGTCGCGTCGAACCCCGGGATACCACGGATATAGAGCAGGTGCAGTCCCGGGTAATTCTTTTTGGCTTCGGCCAGCCAGTTCTCGGCCCCACCGGCTTGCTCCGGCGCGGTTCTGGCCAAGGCGAGCAACAACTCCTTTTTGTCTTGGAGAACTGATTTCTCATGGCTGCCGCGCAGAACGGAGAACATCCAGGCGTCGATCACCAGAAAGACCAGGCAGGAGATCAAAAATACGACGATATTCTTTTTGGTAAACAGAACGCTCTCCCTGTATCAACACCGTCCCGGAAAACGCAGCGCCTCCGGGACGGTCAGGTTCAGCCAAGATTGAGTTTAGCGCTTGGAACCGATTTCCTTGGTCCAGCGCTCAAGCAGGCGGGTCTTGTTGTCGGCGTCCCACTGCAGATCCTGAGAAACGGTTTTGACGTCTTCCAGACTGAAGGCCACCGGGTTCTTGGTGGCCAGCTTGGACAGCGGCACCACGTACCAACTGGCGATGATATCCTGCGCCGGTTTGCTCAAAACCCAGTCGTACAGCTTCTTGGCATTGACCGCATCCTTGCCGCCCTTGACCAGCGACATGGAGGCAACTTCGTAGCCGGTGCCTTCGGACGGAATGGTGATAACGACCGGCGCGCCTTCGGCCTTGAGCTTGACCATGTCGTGCGCGTAACCGATGGCGACAGGGATTTCGCCGATGGCCACGCTCTTGTTGCCGGCGGCACCCGACTTGGTGTACTGATCGATACTGTCGTCAAGCTTTCTCAGGTACTCGAAGGTCTTTTCTTCGTCACCCTTGAAGATATAACGCATCGTGGTAATGACGTTGTAGGCCGTACCCGACGTGGTCGGGTTGGCGACGCGAATCTTGCGCTTGAACTCGGGCTTGGCCAGGTCAGCCCAGGACTTGGGTGGAATGATGCCCTGTTCCTTGGCCACCTTCTCGTTCGTGATGAAGGCCAGGGGGCCGACGTACAAGCCGATCCAGAAATTGTCCTTGTCACGATACTGCGCCTCGGTATTTTCGGAGAGACGTGATTTGTATGGTGTGGTCAGGCCCTTGGCCTTGGCGCTCATGTGATTGAGACCGACGCCACCAACCCAGATCGAGGCTTGCGGATTGGCTTTCTCCGCCTCCAGACGGCTTTCAACTTCGCCGCCCGCCAGGCGCTGCCAGTTGACCTTGATCTTGGTTTCCTTTTCGAACTGCTCGAAAAGCTGCTTGGCGTGCGGTTCTTCCAAAGTCGTATAGGCACCGACGGACCCCTGAGCCAAGGCCAAGGTCGTCGAGGTAATGCCGATTGCAAACAGTGCCAATTTTTTCATCGATCTCTCCAGTAAGTAGGTAACGCTGAAACGGCTGGCCCTCACGGGTCGGGATAAGTTTTTGCAAAATCGGGCATCTTCGCGCCCAATGGGTCGGAAGCCCGGCTGCGTTGTTATGCCAACATTTTGCCCCCATCCTGACAATTGCGCACGCGGCTTGACGTATTTTTTTAACACGCCGCGCTGGCAGCTCGACCTGTTGAATTCACACGCGCTGCCATTCCGGCTTGTTGGCGTAGACCCAACGGTAGTAGTCGGCGCGCTCAAGCCGGGCCGCCGACTCCGAGTCGAGGAAGAAGCGGGCCGAGGGATGCATCTGCAGAATCGAGGCCGGGTTACTGGCGGTCACCGGCCCCTCCACGGCACCGGCCACTGCCTCGGCCTTCGCGGCACCGAAGGCCAGCAGGAGAATTTCCCGGGCATCCATGATCGTGCCAATACCCATCGTGATGACATGCCCCGGGACCTCTTCGGAGCGCGCAAAAAAACGGGCATTGTCCTCGCGCGTGCGCGGCGTGAGCGTCTTGATGCGTGTACGCGAAGCCAGCGACGAGCTGGGTTCGTTGAACCCAATGTGGCCGTCGCTGCCGATGCCGAGGACCTGCAGATCGATTCCGCCGCAGTCACGGATGCGTTGCTCGTAATCAGCACAATGGGCGGGGATATCGTCGGCATTGCCGTCCGGAATGTGTACGTGGCGCGGGTCGATATTAATGTGCCGGAACAACTTATCGTGCATGAAGGCATGGTAGGACTGAGGGTGATCGATAGGCAACCCGACGTATTCGTCGAGATTGAAGGTCCGTACCCGGCGCCAGTCGAGATTCATCCGGATCAACTGCCGGTAGAGACCCAGCGGCGTACTGCCAGTCGCCAAGCCGAGAACGGCATCGGGTTTGCGCTGAATCAACGCAGCAATGGTACGCGCAGCGATTTCGGTCGCTTGATCCGGGGAAGGCTGGATGATCAGTTCCATAAAAAATTCAGAGGTTAGCGTCAGTGAAGGATATCGAGGGCAAGATCACTCAGAGAGAGGCGGATTCGGTCAGACAGGGCCGGCCACCGACATAAACCTGCTTGACTCCGAGTTGCGCATCAAGGATCACAAAGTCAGCCAGCGCGCCTGGCCGGAGCCGTCCGATCCGGGTTTCGCCGAGGTAGTCAGCCGGGTAGGTTGAGACATGCAACGCCGCCTGATGCAGGGGAATACCGATACTGACCAGATTACGCAAGGCCTGGTCCATCGTGAGGACACTGCCGGCCAGAGTACCGTCGGCCAGACGCACGCCTCCCAGACATTTGTGCACGGTTTGCGAACCCAGCGGGTAGTGTCCGTCCGGCATGCCGGTGGCCGACGTGGCATCGGTAACGCAGTACAGCCGGGGGATGGCCCGCCGCGCGGCATGGATTGCGCCTTGATGCACATGCAGGAGATCAGGGATGATCTCGGCAAATTCGGCGTGGGCCAGCGCAGCGCCGGTCATGCCTGGGTGGCGGTGGTGTAGCGCGCTCATGGCGTTGAAAAGATGGGTAAAGCCACCCGCACCCGCCTCAAGCGCGGCGACGCCCTCCTCGTAACTACCATTGCTGTGCCCGATCTGGGGCACAACACCACCGGACCTGAGGTAGCGGATGAAATCGAGATGGCCAGCCATCTCGGGTGCCAGCGTCAAGACCCGAATCGGGGCCAGCGCGTTCAGGGCGTTGAATTCCTCGGTCGTGGCTGAGCGGATGCAGCGCGGCTGGGCGCCGAGCCGATCCGGACTGATAAAGGGACCTTCGAGATGCACGCCCAGAATCCGCGCCTGGCCGGGTTGCCGGTCACTCATGGCCCGTGCCACATCCTTCAGTGCGCTATTCAGATCATCACGTGGCGCCGTCATGGTCGTCGCCAGCAAACTGGTGGTGCCATGCTGGGCATGAACGGTAGCAATGGTGTCAACAGCACCGCGCCCATCCATGACGTCACGTCCGCCACCGCCATGCACATGCAGGTCAACGAAACCAGGCAGCACGATGCACTCCTCCCTACTGGCGGGAGCGTCCGGGAAACCCTCGATCGCGACAACGGTGTCCACGAAAGCAATGCGTCCGCGCACCCAGCCTTCTGGGGTGAGGATGCATCCGGCAAGATGAGAAGGAGCGCTCATGAATCGGCAACGTGATCGGTTTTCACTTTGGCGTATGAACATCTTAATCGTACCGCCGTACATTGGCCTACTACTATTTGGCGAGTTCCGTCAGTCGCTGTCAGAAACAAAAAACCCCGCAAGCAAGGCGCTCTGCGGGGTTTTTTGTTGCCCGGCGAAATCCACCGGAATCTGAAGTTAGACGTTGAACAGGAAGTTGAGCACGTCGCCGTCCTTGACCACATACTCCTTGCCTTCAGCGCGCATCTTGCCCGCTTCTTTGGCACCCTGCTCACCGCCATAGGCGATGAAATCATCGAAGGCAATCGTTTGGGCACGGATGAACCCACGCTCAAAGTCGGTGTGGATGACGCCAGCCGCCTGCGGTGCGGTGTCACCCTTGTGAATCGTCCATGCGCGCACTTCCTTGACGCCGGCCGTGAAGTAGGTTTGCAGACCCAGCAGGTGATAACCGGCATGCACCAGGCGGTCGAGGCCTGGCTCTTCCAGCCCAAGGTCGGCGAGGAAAATCTGTTTTTCTTCATCGTCGAGGTCGGCGATTTCGGCTTCGATGGCCGCACACACCGCCACCACCTCGGCCTTTTCGGTCGCCGCATGAGCACGTACGGCGTCCAGATGCGGGTTGTTCTCGAAGCCTCCTTCGGCCACATTCGCCGCGTACAGCACGGGTTTAGCGGTAATCAGGCAGAAAGGTTTGAGGTTGAGCCACTCCTCCTTGGACAGATCGAGCGCGCGCACCGGCTTGCCCTGGTCAAGCTGTGCGAAACACTTGTCGAGGACAGCGCACAGGAGCTTGGCTTCCTTGTCGCCGGCACTGGCCGGGCGGCGATAACGCAGCAGCGCCTTCTCGACGGTAGCCATGTCGGCCAGCGCCAGTTCGGTATCGATCACCTCGATGTCACGGATCGGGTCGACGCTGCCGGAGACGTGGATCACGTTGTCGTCGGC